>DATHNK010000269.1:0-3222 GCA_035486075.1 Bacteroidia bacterium | reverse complement strand
CGGTACTACCTCTGTAGGTACAGTGGATGCTCCGGCAGCCATGATGCCGAACGGCAAAATACTAGTATCTGTTTCTCCGGTTAATACCAGCAATAATGACCAATTCAGAGCGCCTACCTGGTTTTTAGAATACACCTATACCACTAATACTTTTGCTCAAGTTACTTCCACACTTCCTGGATTAAACGCCGACTCGCTCGCCGGAATTGACTGCGATTTCACTACAATGTTGCTTTTACCCAATGGAAGTGTTTTGCTTGGTATTAACCAGCAAACTATTTCCAATGAATATTGGATATATACCCCTACCGGTTCAACCATTACACAGGGAATACCAACCATTGGCACTGTTGCAGTTGACGGCTATCCTACCTATAAAATTACCGGAAAATTATTCAACGGAATTTCTGAAGGGGCCGGCTTTGGCGATGATTGGCAGATGTCTACAAATTATCCATTAGTAAGACTTACAAACGGAACCAATACCTATTACGCCAAAACTACCAAGTGGAACAGGATTGGAGCCGTTCAGACCGATAGCCTTGCAGATACTGCTTTATTTACACTGCCCGCTTCACTTCCTGCTGGAACATATTCATTAACGGTAGTAGTTAATGGTTTTGCATCTAACCCAACCTTGTTCACCCCTTCAGCACCTTTAACAGTAAGTATTAGTTCAGAAACCAACATTTTATGCAATGGCAATGCCACCGGTTCCGCCACTGCAAATGCATCGGGAGGCGCTTCACCTTATACTTATTTATGGTCGCCCGGCGGTGGAACATTGGCAACTAAATCAGGCTTAAGTGCAGGTACATACACTATTAATGTAACCGATAAAAATGCAAATACAGCAACCGCATCGGTTGTAATAACCCAGCCGGCTCCATTAAGAGACAGCATAAGCACCTACAGTTGTTCAAACCGTAAAACCAAGGCTACGGTAGGTGTAAAAGGCGGTACTTCACCTTATACCTATTCATGGTCGCCCGGCGGTGGAACAAAAGCAACTATGAGCGGATTATCAAACGGCACTTACACTATAACCGTTAAAGATAAAAACGGATGTTCGGTATCAACAACTAAAACTTTCAGTTGCGCTATTGCGCCTCCCCCTGGTAACGGTGAAATAGATGGGGATCCTGATAATTTACTTTCAACAGAGGCAGTGAACATTTACCCGAATCCTTCCAAAGGCCAATTTACAATTTCGGGATTGGAAAACGGAATGATAGTTGATATATATGATTACACCGGAAGAAAAATCAGCAGTATGGTTTCAAGTGAAACTATTTTGCAATTAGATCTATCCGGTCAAAGCAATGGAATTTATTTAGTACGAATACTTTCTAAGGACGGAACCTTGGTAAGCCAGAAGAAATTGGTGAAAGCGAATTAAGATTAAAGTTAAAATATTGTAAAGGAGGGGAAAAGCACCCTCCTTTTTTTGTTGATATACTTGTCATAAATTGTAATTTTGTTACATCCTCCGGACAACAATATAAAAGCCCAATGATCCATTCGGAAATTGCCCACCTCCGCCTTTACAGCCAGCAAATTGCAGCCACAAAAATGCAATCGCCAAAAGAAATGGTGGCATGGATGGGCGCAATTCAGGCGCAAGATTATGCCATGAGTAAGTGGGCTATAGGTGTGCGGCTTCCCGGTTCAACCGATGAAGAAATAGATACCGCAATAGACAAAGGTGAAATCATCCGGACGCACATACTGAGGCCTACCTGGCACCTGGTTTCAGCAGATGATATTTATTGGATGCTGGAACTAACTGCACCTCATGTTATATCGGGCGTGAATTCCACCGCCAATTCACTTGGACTCACCAAAGCCATAATTTCCAAATGCAATAAGATACTTGAAAAGGCATTGAGAGACGGCAATCATTTAACCCGCGAGGAGTTAATGGCGCTCCTCAATAAAGCAAAAATATCCACCGAAAGTTTTCGGTCTATTCACATCATGTTTCATGCCGAATTGAATGGAATAGTTTGCAACGGGATAAGAAAAGGCAAAAATAATACGTATGCTTTGTTGGCTGAACGGGTTCCGAAAAAGAAAACCGTTCCCAGGGAAGAAGCATTGGCAAAACTTGCGAAAAAATATTTCCTGAGCCACGGCCCGGCTACTGTAAAAGATTTTGTATGGTGGTCCGGTTTGCCCGTTAAAGATGCCCGAAATGCACTGGAAATGATTAGATCGAATTTCATTTCGGAGACAATTGGTGAAGAAACCTATTGGTTTGCAAATTCATTTTCTATTCCTAAAAAAAATAATTCATCCGTTTACTTATTACCAGCCTTCGATGAATTTCTTATCAGTTACAAAGACAGGGCAGCCTCATTCCCTTTGGGCAATCATAAAAAAGCCTTTACCAATAATGGCATCTTCCGCCCGGTAATTGTAATAAACGGACACGTTACAGGTATTTGGAAACGGACCATAAAAAAGGATAAGGTTATTATTGAAACCGATCTCTTTCAACCGCATAATAAAGCCTCCATTTCTTTAATTGAAAAAGCAGCCGGAAGCTTTGGCTGCTTTTTACAAAGACCCACGGAAGTGAATCATAACACATACTAGGGTCGCTCAAATTATATTTTGGTTTTAAAGCAACGGGAATTACTCATCTCGTTCTCATTTTCCATCGGTATTTATTTTTGCATCATCAGAGTGTTTGTATTAATTCAACGGAAGAAAAAAATTAATGTTCCACAAAATAATAAAAATTGTAAAGTCTCCCATTCCGCTCCTGTAAAGGGCTACAAAAGGATGATAAACTGATATAAATCAGTGTCTCCGATGAAAAAATAAACGAGATCCTGCTTAAAATTATTTTCTTGGAATTAAAAACCTCTTATCTTCAATTGTATATTGAAAGTATCTCCACTCATTTTTAAACAAAGTGTAACTTTACATCCAAACATGTCTTCAAATGAAAACAACTAACAACACCATACTGATCACCGGAGGCACCTCGGGCATTGGGTTGGCCTTCGCTGAGGAGTTTCTCAAACTGGGAAACAAAGTAATAATATGCGGGCGCAGAGTTGAACGGTTAAAGGTTCTGAAAATAAAACATCCCGGTTTAATAACTATTACCTGCGACATTGCAGATACGAAGCAAAGAGAGGATCTATTCAACACTATTCTGAAAGATCATCCTGACACAAATACCCTGATGAACAATGCGGGAATACAACTGGT
>DATHNK010000268.1:0-2282 GCA_035486075.1 Bacteroidia bacterium | reverse complement strand
TTTAAATATTTTATGGATTACGCGAAAGAAAAATATTCGACTATATACAATATTAAATAAAACAAATCGCCACAGATTCACAGATTAAAAACCAATTTATAATCTGTGAATCTGTGGCGAGACTTTAAACCAATAAGGAATTTAAAACTCTAATCAAAATAACATGAAGCATACAACAGGCATTAAACCGGAATCAGCATCCTTAACAGGATTGGGCTTTTCAGGAAAAGAAAATGTTCTCTGGAACCTTTCTCCTGCCAGCCTTATAGAAGAAACCATCAGACTCGGTCAGGGTTCTTTTAACGATTGCGGCGCATTAATGGTTGACACGGGTGAATTTACGGGCCGTTCTCCTAAAGATAAATTTACAGTAAAAGATAATCTCACAAAAGATACCGTTTGGTGGGGCGATGTTAATTTTCCTTTCGAAACTGAAAAATTTGACGCTCTTCGTAAAAAAATGACAGACTACGCTACTGGCAAAACTTTATATGTACACGACGCTTTTGTTTGTGCTGACCCGGCTTACCGCCTGAAAGTGCGTGTAATTACTGAAACTCCATGGGCTAATCTGTTTGCTACTAATTTATTCCTGCGCCCTACTGCCGAAGAATTAAAAACCTTTACTCCTGATTGGCACATTATCTGCCTGCCGGGATACAAAGCTGATGCAAAGGAAGACGGAACCCGTCAGCATAATTTCACGATGCTGAACTTTACTGAAAAGCAAATTCTTATCGGCGGTTCATCATACACCGGCGAGATAAAAAAATCTGTTTTCACATTGTTAAACTATACCCTTCCCCTGGAAAAGAATGTATTATCGATGCACTGCTCCGCTAACATTGGCAAAGCAGGAGACACCGCTATCTTTTTCGGCCTTTCAGGTACAGGTAAGACAACTCTTTCCGCCGATCCGGAACGTAATTTGATCGGTGATGATGAACATGGCTGGTCTGATACCTCCATTTTCAACTTTGAAGGCGGATGTTATGCAAAATGCGTAAATCTTACCAAAGAAAAAGAACCGGAGATATTCAATGCCATCCGTTTTGGAACCTTGTTGGAGAATGTAAGGTGTTATGATAACACTTCTCAGGTAGATTACGATAATATCTCCGTAACTGAAAACACGCGCGCAGCTTATCCAATTAATCATATTGATAATGCTGTGGAGCCTTCTATTGGCGGCTTGCCAAAAAATATTTTCTTTTTGACTTGTGATGCTTATGGAGTATTACCTCCTATTTCAAAACTTACTGTAGCACAAGCCATGTATCACTTTATTTCAGGATATACCGCAAAAATAGCCGGGACAGAAATGGGTGTCACCGAGCCTCAGTTAACGTTCTCAGCTTGTTTCGGAAAAGCATTTTTACCATTGCATCCATTTCAATATGCAGAGTTGCTTGGTAAAAAACTGGAAAAACATAATGTGAATGTTTGGCTGGTAAATACAGGTTGGTCTGGCGGACCTTATGGAGTTGGAAGCCGCATGAAGCTTTCCTACACCCGTGCCATGATCACTGCCGCATTAAACGGTTCAATGGAGAAAGGAAAATTTGAAACCTTGCCTATATTTAATCTGCAAATGCCAACCGTTTGTCCGGGTGCTCCTGCAGAAATACTGAACCCCCGCAATACATGGAAAGACAAGGACGCTTATGATGCAAAGGCCAATGACCTTGCATGTTCATTCAATAAAAACTTTGAGCAATATGCGAGCCGTGTGAATGCAGAGGTGCTGCAAGCTGCGCCGAAGGCGGTTGCGGTGAATGCGTAATCATTTTAATTAGTTTTAGAAAAAGAAAACCCCGCCAATGGCGGGGTTTTTCTTTTAAGGAAAGCTTACACTTATTTATCTACTGATAACAAATTTGCTGGCAGGTGAAGTATAATTATCAGTATGGATATAATATAAGTATTCACCCGGTGCGTATTGTTTAGTATCTAACAGTATATTACTGAAGGCACTGCCTACATTGCAGGTTTTCACAACCTGGCCATTAAGGTTTGTAATAACCATTTCGGCTTTATCCGTTCCCGCAGGAAGGTCATAGGTTAAATGAATCATACTGTTGGACGGATCTGGATAGGGATTCGAAAGTGTATAGTTATTATTGCCATTGCCTATTTCAGGAGTAGCAGCTAAAAAATTACCCCCTAATGAATAAACATTTCCCAGTGTATTGGTCACTTGAGAGTTAACAATCATTTTAAGGCCTGCACTTGTGTTGTAACAGCCTCCTATCCCAAATCCATCGGCTACATGTAATAGCTGT
>DATHNK010000267.1:0-4885 GCA_035486075.1 Bacteroidia bacterium | reverse complement strand
TTTCAATGTTTATATCTCCTATGATATTATCATCTATTCCGTCTTCAATCGAAACAATTTGTCCGGCGGCAGGTGCAAGCACGGGTTTAGCATAACAATAAAAATCTTTTACATCGGTACCGGGTAAACGGTATGTTTTTTTTGTTTCATCGGTAATTACAAAATCCCATGCATGGCGGAAATCATCTTTATGGGTAATATCTCCATCATGTCCCTGTGAAACAAACCATTCACCATAGTACGGTAAATGCACATGCACATAGGTGTCATTTTTAAAACGTTCCATGCTATTGTGATGAGCATATAGATTTTTCTCGGGAGAATATTTTTGATACTCCACTAAGTGAAGTTTGGTAATGGTATAGCGGTTTTCAAATACATAAATAACCAGCATTACCACAAAACTGAAAGGAAGAGAATACAATGGCAGCTGGTATGATATTGAAATGATGCCAAGCCCGCTTATAACCAGCACAATTAAAGGTGCCGAAATAATGGCAAGCAGGTAAGAGCGGGTTGAAGGCACAAAGAAGAAGCCTCCGATAGCAATGGCAGACAAAATAAAATTAAAGCCTATATAGCTATACTCCAATTCCGACATATCCCCCTGAATAAAATAACTGAAAAAGTAACCGGTAATAAACCCAATAATCGAAAGTGAAAAGGCAATACGTGAGCAAACAAGTATTCCTATAGATATTAGCAAACCTGAAACAATATTGTATTGAAAGAAGATAGCCCCGATGGATTTGAAATAGATGACCGCAAGGTGCGGAATGAATTGAGAAGTTTTATGGTAAATAGAAATAAGCGAGGCTCCGCCAAAACTTCCCCAGTGGTAGAGCGCTCCGGGTATTCGTTCGCTTAGTTTAACCGTTTGAAAGGTACGTGTGCTTAAAAGCATAACCCAGGTACTGAAGACAAATGGTAAACTTAAAAAGGGTACCCGCTTTGCTCCAAATGAAGAAGACATCCAGGCGCTGATCATGAGTGTAAGAAAAGAGGCGAGAAAAAGAATTACAAAAAATGCAGGATTAAAACTAAAGTAGAATCCGATGGCAAGCCCGACTAACAATACATTATAGGTATAGGTACCGTTGCGTATTAAAACCGGATTGAATCCTAAAACTTGCGCCAGTATAACTGCAAATGTAACGCAAAGCAATCCGCTGATGCCGGTGTAAGGATCAACAAAAGAAGCAACACCTAGTAGCAGTGCAAACCAGCGGTTATCTGAAAAGAAAACCTGGCTGTAGCTGCAAGCAATACTATCTCGGAAAAACTTTAATTGTTCTTTCACAGGTGTTAATGCATTTACAATTTAAAATTCTTAAGATACTTGGGTAATACTTCGTCCTTTTCAATACTGTCAAGAGTTTCGCGCTTACGAATAATATGAGAGTTTCCTTCCATATCAATCATCACAATTGCCGGACGCAAAGCTATAAATTGCATCCATTGGGTCATGTTATAAGCGCCAACACTATGCACCACTACATGGTCATCCCGTTTAAGGGGAGGCAAGGTAATGTTCTCTCGTATTACATCTATATTCATGCAGAGCGGGCCGTATAAAACCGCATCTTCTGTATATTGACTAAATTCTTGTGCTGGGCTTATTTTATGGTCGTACCAAAATGATGTAAATAAAATATTTACTCCAAAATCCAGAATAGTGGCTCTCCTTCCGTCAGATAAACGCTTATTGGAGATAACGGAACCGAGCAGGTATCCCGCCTCATCAATTAATGCACGGCCTGTTTCCAAAATTAATAATGGTAAATCAGTTTCAGTAAATCCTGCATTTAATATGGCCGTGCAAATACTTTCAGCAAATTGATCGAATGTGGGTGATGCATCAATACCCTGTAAATACGAGCCCTTAAGGGTATTTTTAGAGGCGAATCCACCACCCATATCTATATACTGAATATTCTTTTTGTATTTCTTTTTTATTTCAAGTGCAAGGTGTGAAAGCTTGGAAGCTGCCATTCCATAGGCACTTGGGGTAAGCATAAATGTCCCGATGTGACTATGCAAACCGACTAATTCCATTTTGTCGTTGAGCAGAATTTTGTTGATAGCATCCCAGGCTTGTCCGTTTTCATAATTAAATCCGAATCTATCCCACATGGGGTAAACGCCTGTGTCCATATTTACACGAATAGCGACACGAGGCTTTTTATTGCTTTCCGTTGCCAATTCCTTTATCAGATAGAGTTCATCCAAATGGTCTATATGAATCATGGAATTATTTGCAATTGCAAGCTTCAATTCCGCTTCAGTTTTATCCGGGCCATTGAAAATGATTTTGTTGCCGGGAACTCCGTTGTTCAATGCTTTCTGGTATTCAAACCCTGAAACCACTTCGGCCCATGAGCCTTCCTGGTGAAAAGCATTGCAAACGGCGTTCATGTAATTTGTTTTGTATGACCAGGCAAATTGTACTTTGGGATAACGGGTTTTAAATGCACGGTTTGCTTCACGGAATGTGCGTCTTAATGTTCTTTCTGAGATTACAAATAAGGGGGACCCAAATTTTCCAAGCAGGTCTCGAACAGAATTCCCATCAATATGAGTAAGCGGAGTATATTCGGTTCTTGTCCCGAATTTGTTCATCAGGCCTACATTCAGTTTTTGAATTACGGGACGTTCGTATTGCAATTTTTTTGCGCTCATAGTTTATTTTTATAGTTCACCAATGGTTGATATTTTCTCGAATTCATCTAAGTTCACAATCATGTCCCAGGAGTAACGGACAAAAAGTTTACCAATGTCATATTTTTTAAATGGCTCCACTTTTTCGCCCAAGGCTAGCCTTACCAATGCTTCGGGGTGGTTTTGCCCGCAGCCTACTGCCAGATAAACCCATGCCGGGAAACGCGGATTTATTTCAATTAAATAATAATCGCCTTCGCTGGTTTTTATTATTTCAAGCTCCATGCCGCCTCTCCACTTGGTAGACTTGATAAGCTTGCGGGTCATGTTCATCAGGTTTTTATCATCAATGGAAATACCAGACCATGCCTTGCCTTTATCGGTAATATATTGTTTGCGCATAGGCACTGCGCCAATGGTATTTCCTTTGCCGTCACCAATTGCGGTAACATTCACTTCCTGTCCGTGAAGAAACTGCTGAATAATTACCGGAAGCCCCCATTTTGCGCTAATTTTATTGAAATATGTAGCCACTTGTTCCGGGCTGTATGCAATTGAAGCATCGTAAAATTTACCTTTTACTACTACCGGATAAGTGAATTCGGATCGTAGAGATGGAATTTCTTTTACATTAAATATCAGTTTGCTGTAAGGGATTTTAATTTTATGCTTCTTCCCAAATTCCGGCAAATTTGATTTATGTCTTTCTTCGAATTGCTCAAGAGTGGGAATGAAAACATTTATCTTCAATTCCTTTTTTAATGTATCTACCAGTTTAATGAAGTTGAATAATTCTGCATCAAAGTTTGGAATGATCACATCCAGTTTTTCAATGGAGTTGATATATTTCAAACGTTCCAATAGGGTAGCTTTTCCGGCAGATGGCAACGGTATCTGGTAAGTTTTGTCTACAATATCGTGCATATAAATGCCTGGCTCAAGAGATTCATAGGATAGTCCTATGATCTTAACATCAAAAAGCTTGCTGTCGCGAAGCGCCCGTATTACAGGCACCCCAGGCCCGGGACTGTCGATGGCATTAAGGCCGGTTACAGCAACGTTAATTTTTTTCTTTTTCAACACCTTCTACCAGATTGTGCTTGCTGAGCATATTTACAAAATCGTAATAATCTTTTTCAAACGAAACATCATCGGTCATATACGTTTTAATGATCTGCGATTTGATGTCATTTGCTGTTTTACCTTCTTTCAGCATACGGATTATTTCAAGCCCGATTGGGTTGGTGGAAAAAGAATCTCCTGTGCTGGGGTCAAATACGAAGCCCGAATCGCTTAGGGCTAAGTTCTTTTTTAATTTCATAGTGCTCATTATTTAATGTTCAAATTAACGATACAAAAGTATATACAACCATAACGAATGTTGTTATGGTTTAAAATAAAAAAGTTATAAGATTCTAATTGGTGAGGGTTGTGAGCGGTTTTCTTTCATGCTTATTCAGGCCCTTATATTCGCTTACGGTATAACCCGTAATCTGTTTAAACTGGTTGCTAAGATACTGAATACTGCTATATCCAAGGTTATAGGCTATTTCGCTTAAAGTAATTTCATCATACATAATAAGCTCTTTTATCTTTTCAATTTTAATAAGTATGATATATTTCTCCAGGGTTATCCCAGTTTTTTCAGAAAATACCTTACTCAGGTGAAGATATGGGTGGCCTAGGCTTTCGCTTAAATAATCTGAATTACGGACTATGGAGTTGGCGTTATTTCCAAAGAAAATATGCTGTATGATACAGCTTTTTATCCGTTCCACTAATTTGCTGGCATTGTCCTTTACCAACTCAAATCCTTCCCTTTTAATAATGGTATTTATTACTTCCAGGTTTATTACCTGAGAATCGAACTGCACTTCAGCTTCTCCCAATTTAATATTGATGACCTCAATAAAGCCTGTGCGCTCCAATTCCTGCTTTACAATTTTAATGCAACTATTGCTGATCATATTCTTTATGGATATGACCGCTTTTGTTGTATTTAAATTATGTTTTTGCACGATGGGGTATTAAATTTCAGTGCTAATATACTTACTTGCCACAAAATAGTTACTGATTTGACTCTTTAGCCCTTAAGCAGGTTAAAAGCAACCGGGTAAATAAGTTTTTCCCAAAGGGCATATTCTTTGGCTGATGGGTGAAGTCCGTCGTGCGCAATCAAGTCCGGACTGTCCTTCATCTTTTGGGTTTCGGGGAATATATCAACTAT
>DATHNK010000266.1:0-4615 GCA_035486075.1 Bacteroidia bacterium | reverse complement strand
TCTTTTCTGCTAAAAGGGCTTCTGATTGCTTCATCAGTTCTTCCTTAGCTGTAATCGATGCCTTATATTCTTTTACTCTTTTATCAGAAAGTTGAATTTCCAGTTTTTGGAATTCCAATTCTTTGGTTAACGATTCAAATTCCCTGTTGTTACGTACTTTATTCTGTTGAGATTCGTACTTTTTAATCAGGGTTTGAGAGTCTTTGGCAGCATTCTTTTTCTCGGTTATCATCTTATCCAGGCTTTCCATTTCTTCCTGTTGCTTGGCAATGCGCAGTTTCAGTGCGTCAATGGTGGCTTCCAGTTCTTCTACTTCCACAGGTAATTCTCCTCTTAAAACACGTATTTCGTCTACCAATGAATCAATATTCTGTAATTGGTATAAGGCCTGAAGTTCTTCTTCCAAACGCTCCTGGGTCATACCCTGAAGCCCGTGAAGATAAGATTTTTTGATTACGCTCTTTCCTGTTTTGGTTGCTGACATTTTTATAAATAATTTACGGGATTAGTATTCGTTTTTGAAATTCGGGTTGCAAAGGTAGTAAATTTTTCCTTAAGAAGTTCATACAGTATTTCAGGGGTGAATTGCTCACTTTCATAGTGTCCTATGTCTGCTATAAGTATCTTACTCTCAGCATCAAAAAATTGATGGTATTTGAAATCGGCTGTAACAAATGCGTCTGCTCCCGAATTAATGGCGTTTGGAAGCAAAAATGACCCCGAACCACCACAAATAGCCACTTTTTTAACCTTTTTCCCTATAAACGGAGTATAACGTACACAGGATAAGTTCATTACCTTCTTTAAATGCAGAAGAAAATCCTTCTCACTCAGCGGTTTACCTAAATCCCCGATGATTCCCGACCCCACTTGTGGATGCTCTGTTTGAAGGGTATAAATATCGTATGCTACTTCTTCATATGGATGCGCCTTTAATAGTGCCTGAATTATCTTGTTTTCAATATGGTTAGGGTAAACTATTTCAATTCTTTCTTCTTTTTCATGATGCCTTTTGTGTTTGGTTCCAACATGCGGATTGGTATTTTCTCCTGCTTTAAAGGTGCCAATACCATCCAGATTAAAACTGCATTCATTGTAGTCACCAATAGTTCCTGCACCTGCGTTAAAAAGGGCATTCCGCACTTCCTCCGCTTTATTAATTGGGCAGAAAGTGACCAGTTTTCTTAATAACCCCGATTTTGGGCTAAGAATGGAAAGGTTATTTAATCCGATCTTCTGGGCTATTTTATTATTAACACCCAGCCTTATGTTATCAAGATTGGTGTGCATGGCATAAATGCACAAATCATTTTTAATGGCATAGATGATGGCCCTTTCCGAATAGTTTTTTCCTGTTAATTTTTTAATTGGCGAGAAGAGGATCGGATGATGGGCAATTACAACATTGCACCCAAGTTTAACAGCCTCTTTCAATACTTCCTCTGTACTATCCAGGCAAAGGAGAACTCCTGTAATATTCTTTTCTTTGTCTCCGGTCAGTAAGCCGCAATTATCATACGATTCCTGGTATGCAAGGGGACAGATATCCTCAAGGTGTGTTATAAGTTCTTTTATTTTCAAGTGTTTTAGTTTTTTTGAGATGTTAAAATTACGAAATAGTTAACTAACCACTGACAACTTGTAAGAGTATATCTTTGCCGCAGATTAGAAACCCCGCAGTTAAATTGAAAGAAATTACCCAATCAAAGTTTGTCCAGTTTTTTTACGCGAGTTTGGCTCTTACTGTCATTTGTGCATGGTTCAGTATAGGCTTCCACCAGGCCGATGAGCACTTCCAGGTACTCGAGTTTTGTAATTATAAATTAGGACATCTTTCTTTTGCCGATTCGCCCTGGGAGTTGCAACAAAAGGTACGCTCCACTTTACTGCCCGATATTGCTTTTTTACTCGTGAAAGGTATGGATGTAATCGGGCTGTTCAATCCATTTATAGTTGCTTTCATACTTCGATTCATTGCGGGCATTCTGAGTTGGTTTATTGTTTGTAAGTTATGCGTATTGCTTGCCCCGCAATTTAAAACCAGGCAAGGGGAAAAACTATTCATCTTAATGAGCCTGTTCCTGTGGTTTGTTCCGTATTTAAGTGTGCGTTTCACTGCCGAGAATGTATCCGGAGTTGTTTTCCTCTATGGAGTTTATGCCATTCTCCGCCACAATGAAAAAGCGTCTTCGTGTATTCTTGCCGGGCTACTCTTCGGTATTTCTTTCTTTATCCGCTTCCAATTTGCTTTCGCTATTATAGGACTGGTTGCCTGGCTGTTTTTTATTAAAAAAACAAAGGTAAAGTTCATCTTTATAATGGCCTTGTCAGCTATGGTAGCTATTGGTTTTAATGTTTTGTTAGATTACTGGTTTTATGGCCAATGGGTGTTTACTCCCTTCAATTATTTCTACATAAATATAGTTCAGCATAAGGCAGCCTATTTCGGGGTAATGCCCTGGTGGTTCTATATACCGGAATTTTTAATGGAAGCGGTGCCTCCGATAAGTGTATTTTTAGCTATAGCATTTATTTATGGGATAGCTAAAAACATAAAAAACCCGTTTGTTTGGATAATTATACCTTTCATAGCATCTCATTTTTTTATTGGGCATAAGGAAATGCGGTTTTTATTTCCCATTGTGTTTATATTTATATATTGCTGCGCAATAGGTATTGATAGCTTTCTTGCTAAAAACATATATCAAAAAACATTCCGCTTTATTTACAAGCTATCTATAATAATTTGTATACCTGTTTTAATTTACCGTACGTTAATTCCCGCTCAGGTTCCGGTAAGTTATAGTGAGTACTTATATCATAACTCTGCTTCAGAAGGTAATACGCTATTAGTTTTGAATAAGGATTGTGATATGACCATTAATGGACTGTTCAGCGGTTTTTATAAAGCGCCCGGAATGTCCATTGTTAAAATAGACAGTGTGCAGCAGGTTAAGAAATATATGGAAGACAATGGGCTTAAATCGGCCCTGTTTTTCTATAAAGAAAACAATGACCTCTCCACGTATTTAAGCGGGTATAAAACAGAAGTGGCTTATTGTTTTTTCCCGGCATGGTTATTAAAGTTTGATATTAACCATTGGGTGGAGAGAAGTGCCGTATGGAAATTTTACCGGATCAATAAGAGCTGATAGGGGAGAGCCCTACGCTATTACCATTAGTGCCAGGATTCCATATAAAATGGTTGCAAATACTATTCCGGTTACTGCCTTTCCTGTTCCTGTGTACTGGTCCTGGTTTTGATGAATTTTATGGAAGGCTGATATGGCAAATATGATAGCTAACAAACCTAAAATACCTCCTGAGATGGCACCCCCAACTACTACTGGAACTGCAAGGTTAACTGTCGCCCAGTAGCCTCCGCTATTTTTCAGGGCAATAAGCGTTAACGCAGCTGCAATTGAAAATAAAGTAATGGTTAATGCCAGCATTCCTGTGGTTTGGCTTGTTTTAGATTGCGAACACACTTCCTTATTCTTATGGAAAAGTGAAGGCGCGGCTTCCGGAAACGCTGCGTTCAGGCATCCTGCCTGAAATGCTTCATTTTTTGAGGATGCTGTTAAATTGGAAGTTTTATTTTTTGAATGAACTAAGCTGGTAATTTTCTGATGCGGAAAAAGAAACTGTGATTTTGAATTTCCGGTATATCCAGGCAAAGTGATTAGTTCCTTCGCGGGCAGGGGCACTGCATTATTGCGACGCGTACTTGTGCGGCAAGTTGCATGTTCTGCCGGAGTAATGGTTTTTGGCGCTTTGTGGGCAATTTGAATGGAATAGCCCGGCATATACCTTCTTTTAGTAAGGCTGCAGGAACTTAATGAGACTATTAAAAGAAATAGAATGTATTTATTTTTCACGATAGGCGTAGATGTGCTATTTCGAAATATCTACGTTATACAAGTAGAAAAGTTACCATATCAGATAAGTTTAACCTAAGCGATTAAAATAGCTTGAAAGGCCTTATAGACTTGCTTAAGCGGGAGCCGAATAATTTATTTGGCAAGGGTGAATACCAAATAGCTTGCTAACCAGGCAAGCGCACCCATATACAGAAATTGTATGATGGGCCATTTAATGCTTTTAGTCTCCCGGTAAACTACCGCAAGAGTACTCATGCACTGCATGGCGAACACATAAAAAAGCATCAGTGAAAAGCCTGTAGCAACCGTATATTCCTTTTTCCCCGTTTCAGGATTTACAGCGGCAGCCATTTTCTCCCGGATGGAAAGATTATTATCACTTCCTTCTGCACTGTATAAAGTGGCCATAGTACCGACAAATACCTCTCTTGCAGCAAATGATGTTATTAATGCAATTCCAATTTTCCAGTCGAACCCGAGTGGCTTTATGGCCGGTTCGATCCATCGGCCTGCATTACCGGCATATGATTCTTTTAGTTTCCCGGCAGCAACAAAACTTTCCAATTGCTTGGGAGAATATTTCTTCACTGAATCAGGGCTGCTGTAAGCCACTTCCATGGCTTTCATTTTGGAAGGCGGGCCATGTGACGCCATTACCCAAAGTATAACAGAAATGGCTATAATTATTTTACCAGCATCTCTCAGGAATATGAATGATTTCTGGTAAATTGTTA
>DATHNK010000265.1:0-2993 GCA_035486075.1 Bacteroidia bacterium | reverse complement strand
AACTCCGGCATCTTTAGATTCATAAACCTTGTCATTAGCGGAATAACCTGAAAAGGTAACCCAAACCCTGTTCGGTTTGGTTGGAGAAACCGCCAAAGCAAAAATCCCTGCATTCGCAACCGGTAAAGTGCCGGTAATATTATTCCAGGAAGTTCCGCCGTTTGAAGTATAGTAGAGAAGGCTTGCTTGTGCAGCATACATATCCAGGGAATTGGATGGAGCATCAACAATGGCGGACATTTCTGAGCCACTGGTTGCCCAGGTGCTTATTTGCGTAAAATTTCCTCCATGATTAGTAGATTTCCAAACGTTAGAATATCCTGCATAAACTGTATTAGGAGTATTAGGATCTTCAATCCAGGGCGCTATCCATGGGCCATTCTCACTAACATTTCCACCATTATTCCAGGAGTTTCCACCATTGGTAGAATAGTAGAGCGTTCCGTAAGGATATGACGCATACATATTGTTGTCGTTAGTTGGGTCGATAAAACAAAGTGTGCCGTCCCCACCAACAGTTTGCGACCATGTGGAACCAGACAACAGATCAGTACCATTGTCTTGCCAGCCGGTTAACCACAAATTCGAAGTAAGTGAAGATGGGCCAATACCATATTGCTGAGCAATTTCGAGGTTATGACTTACATCAGACCAACTGTTCCCCGTTGAACTGGTGTAAAAAATTCCGCCATCGCAGGCTGCATAAAGATCTGTACTGCTTCCGGGAACAAAGGTTATATGATGTACATCGGCATGAACATAATTACCACCGTTCCCCGACCAATCAGATTTATTTGTCCATGCTGCACCACCATTGGTTGATTCCCAAATATCAACTCCACCAATAAATAATGTAGTAGCATTAGAAGGAGATACTGCTATAGATAAGTCATACCACCCTTGGCCGCCAGTACCGCTACCTGTATTGCTCCAGCCTAAAATATCCGGTGAGTTGGACATACGGGTGAATGTTTTTCCTGTATCTACTGACTGGAATAATCCCAAAAAGCCCCCATCAGCACTATCCGCAGCCAGAATGTAAACATACTTCTGGTTAGCAGCAGAAACACCAACTTCCATTCTTGCGAAGCCTTTACCATGCAAGGGCAACCCGGAGGTTATCTGTGTAAAGCTTGTACCTGAGTTGGATGAACGGAAAAATTGTCCGTTCAGTGTAGATGCATATATGACTTTATAATTACCGGGTTCGTATTCAACATCATAAACCTGCGCTCCCGGAAGAACATTGGTCCAGTAGTTTCCGCTATTGGTTGATAAGAATAAACCGGCTGTTGTGGCACAAAATATTACATTGGTATCAACCGGATTCAACAACAATTCATTGCAAGTTGAAATAGATGGACCGGTAGATGAGATATTATAATAAAGACCGGAAGGAGACCAGGTTTTACCCGCATCTGAAGATTTTAAAACCCCAACAGTTGTAGGCGTATAGAGGGCATAGGCCGCATCACCGTCGCCGGTTGCCATGTACATAATATTCGTATCTAATGGATTGATGGCAATATCGTTAACGGCTAAATCAATTAATTGATCGGTATTGGTGGCCCATGTGGTGCCACTATTGTTTGACCTCCATAATCCACCGGAAGGTGTGCATGCATAAATGATACTTGTCTTTAACGGGTTAAAGCGTACGTGAGCAACTCTTCCATCACCTCCGCCACCGCTTGGCACACTGGTATTGCCAACATAGGTCCAGTTTGCTGCTGTTGTAATGCGATGAACACTTCTGTTATCATTAGCCTGAGTAGCTTTAAAATCATTAAATTCCTTTTCCATTACGGTGGGATCAGGGCGGTTACCGGATGGGAATGTACGCTTTGAGTAAAAGTATTCCCAGCGTTTGAATTGCATTAAAGCTTCATCCTCACCGGTCTCCTTTGACTCATGTTTCCTTTCTTTTAATTCTTTTAAATGCTTTTTAGCATGAGGTTGCTTGGCATACCATGCATAAAATGCATTTTGCACATCGTGTACATTTACCTTAGGATCCTTCATCATGCTCACCCATTGTTGGGCATTGGCAGTAAAGAATAAGGAAGTAATAATAAATACGAATGAGGTAAAAAGTAGTTTTTTCATTCTGATAAATAGTTTAGGGTAAAGGGTATGTTGGTATTGCAAGTTTAGGAAATTTACCAATATAGCTGACTGACTTTTATCATTTATAGCCCATATAAATAAAAAGTCCCCTGCATTTTGCAGAGGACTTCTAAAAAATCACGTTGATCCGGAATTACATTGGCTTGTTATCAGTTGCCGCTTTTTTAGCAGCAGGCTTCTTAGTGCCAGTTTTTTTGGGTGTAGTTGTTCCTGTTTTAGAAGCCGGGGTAGTAGTAGCTGGCTTTGCCGCTTTATTTTCTTTATATCTCATATCGGGGCTGCCATCCTTTTTCAAATGTTGTCCGGCAGGTTTTGCTGCAGATTTATCAGCAGCCGGTTTAGTAGTTTTTGCATCCGTGGCTGCTTTTGGGGTTGCCGATTTTTTTGTGCTCTTTTTGGCAGGAGTTTGTTTGGCAGGTGCCGCCGAAGGTTTATCCTGAGCGTTAACTACTCCTATGCCAAAGCATGCGATTAACAGCCCGGCAAGGGTTACTTTCAATTTATTCATGGTTTATAGTTTTTTATTAGAAGACAAATATAATTACAATTCGGCAAACATTATCATAAATTTCACGTCTCTCATACTAGTTTGTCCCAAACAAAATTCAAAATTTAAAATAACATGTCCTACACTTTAATAACTTTGCCGTCCCTTAAAAAGGGGTACTTAACTTAATGGGCTCAGATAAAAACACATACATAGGTCTCTTTGCAATAGGATTAATACTTTTCGGATGGATGTATTGGTCCCAACCTTCTGAAAAAGAACTGGCACGTCAAAAAGCAATTCAGGATTCGATAGTAAAAGTCCATCAGCAACAGGAAAAAACCAAGGCAAATACAGTTTCTGCTCCTGTAAAAACTAC
>DATHNK010000264.1:0-4476 GCA_035486075.1 Bacteroidia bacterium | reverse complement strand
TTTCCTTGTTGCGCTTTTCATAGGTATTTTCTTCCATTTTATTTTCGGTTTGCTTGGGAACACCCTTACAGGAAACACAGGCGAACTGATAAACTACCTGAGCATGTCGGCCCACTTCGACGGCATTTCCCGCGGGCTTATCGACAGCCGTGACCTGGTTTATTTCGCAAGCATCATTTTCCTGGGGTTGGTTATGGCTGAAGTATCACTGGCAAAACGTAATATTTCGGAATAAAAAAAGAAATGAATAAACGTCAGAATATAACAACCGGAATTTTATTAATGGCAGCCATTGTAGCGGTGGTGAATGTATTTTCCTATTTCTATTTTTTCCGGGTTGACCTTACCAAAGACAGGCGCTACACCCTTAGCAAAGCCACCAACGATATTTTAAGTTCGCTTACAAAACCGGTAACCATCACAGCCTATTATTCTGAAAACTCCATACCTGCCATTACCCGTGCCCGCGCCGATTTAAAGGATATGCTTACGGAATATGCCGCCCGTTCAGGAAATAAAGTCGTTTATAATTTTGTAAATCCGAACAAGAGCGACAGCCTTGAAAAAATTGCGCAGAAGAACGGGGTAAGCCCATTCCCGGTGCAGGTGCGCGAGAAAGATGAAATGAAAAACGTGAAGGTATACCTGGGAGCCGTTGTAAAAATGGGCGATAAAACAGACGTGCTTCCGCTTATCGATCCAAATGGCTCACTGGAATTCACTTTATCGAACAGCATTAAAAAACTTTCAATTGATAAAAAGCCGAAAGTAGGTTTCCTGCAGGGGAATGGAGAACCTTCGCTGAATGAAATGCAGCAGGTGGAACAGGCTGTCAACTCACTGCATGTTGTAGAGGAGCTGAAGTTAAATGACTCCACTCCTATTCCTGCGGAATACAATACCCTGGCCCTGATAAGCCCTAAAGATACTTTCCGTGCCGGGCAACTCCGGCAACTGGACGCATTCCTGGCCCGCGGCGGACAACTGCTGATCGGCTACAGCGGCTTGAATGCCGACCTGCACAATGGCGTGGGAAGGCTTGATAATATTGGTCTTACCGCCTGGCTTGGTGAAAAAGATATAGTCCTTTCCAACAAGTTTGTTATTGATGCCCGTTGCGGAAACATCACTGTTCCGCAAAATATGGGCGGCATGACCTTTAACACACAGGTATCTTTTCCTTTCCTGCCTTTAATTGGCAACTTTTCCAATCACCCTATTACAAAGGACCTGCGCTCGGTGATGCTTCCTTTTGCTTCCGCCATAAGATTTTCCGGAGATACCGGCAAAGTAAAATTCATTCCGCTTGCCTTCACATCCGACCAATCCGGTTTGAAAGAAATACCTGTAAGGTTTGATATAGAACACAAATGGCAGAAAGAGGAATTCCCGCTGGGTAACCTGGTGGTAGCTGCCGCTGTTACCGGTGTAAACGGCAACAAAGACGCCCGTATAATCCTTATAAGTAACGGTGATTTTGCCATAAACGGAAGCGGCAAGCAAGCCATGAAGCTGGAACAGGATAACGTGGATCTGTTTGCCAACTCGGTAGACTGGCTCTCCGACAACACAGGCCTTATTGAGTTACGCAGCAAGGTGGTGAAATTCTCGCCCATAAAAGATGTTAGCGATGGTAAAAAAATGTTTTTAAAATATTTTAATTTCTCTCTTCCGCTGCTGCTGGTTATATTCTACGGAATAATACGTATGCAGGTAAAGAGAAGGATCCGCACCAAACGCATGGAGGAAATGTATGATTAAGAAATTAGGAGAAAATAGGGTTGATAACAATTCAGTAGAATAACTTCCATTAAGGAAAAATTCAAAATATTTAAGCTATACCATGTCTTTAAACCTTAGTAGAAAAAGAAATGGTTGCAACAATACAACCTTATTACCTTATTTTCAATCAAAATGAAAATAGAATATAACAATTTATACACTCATTTTATATTTACGACCCTGCATCGTTTACCGCTTATTTACGAAAAGAACAGGGAACGAATTGAAAAATACATCACCGGAATAGTAAATAATAACGATTCCCAATTATATGCTATTTACGCTAATCCGGAACACGTTCATTTTCTTATATCCCATTCTCCAAAATTATCTGAAGAAACATTGGCTACAATTGTTGCTGAAAGTTCCCAACAGTTCATTCATCAGAACAAATTGTGTATTAATCCTTTTGCCTGGCAAGAATCTTCATCTGCATTTTCAGTGTCAAAATCGGATGTAGACAAGGTTTGCAAATACATCCTTAACCAACCTGAACATCATCGAAAAGTAACATTCTCGGAAGAGTATGAAAAGTTTATAAAATATTATCAAAAAACTATACAACCGGTAAAATAAGGTAATAAGGTTAAAAAAATTGTGTCGTGTTTTTTCTACTAAGGTTAAAATTCAAAATATATAAAATATTTATCCAGTATTTCAACTTAAGCAGAAAACCAAATTACCACATGAATCTTAATCTTATTAAAATAAAAAACTAACAGCATATGATTAAGAAACTCGGAAACACCAAATTAATACTAATATTAGTCGCACTGCTGGCTGTGTTTGGCATATTCCGCTACATCAGCAGCAGGAAAAGCGAAAACACTTTTCAAACGGCTTTAATACCCAGGATCGACTCTGCTAAACTGAATGGTATTGTTATCTTCCCCAAAAAACTGGATGCCGGGCCAAAGGGTGTAAAAGGAACTAAGGTATCACCCTATATATTTACTAAGAAAGGCAAATTCTGGTATGTGACACAAGATGGCGTTACTTCCCGCGCCGAACCACGTTCATCGGGCTACCTAATTTCACAGATGGAAGCCATTAGCCCCGACAGGCTTGGCTCTAACGACCCCAAAGACTGGAAACAATACAATGTAAATGACTCCCTCGGCACCCGTGTGGTTTTCCTGTATGATAAAGACACTGTGTTGGATGTGGTGGTTGGCCGCTTCTCCTATATCCCGCAACAGAAGCAGGCTATAAGCTATCTGCGCATCTCGGGGCAGAAAGAAGTGTATGCTATTGACGGGTTCCTTTCCATGAATATTAATAATGAATTTGACAACTGGAGAGATAAAAAAGTGATGCCCGGCGAAAACACCAACTGGAGAAAGCTCACCTTTACCTACCCTGCCGATAGTGGCTTTATAATTCAGAAAGACAGCGGCGGAAAGTGGATGTTCGGGGATAATACAATGCCTGATTCCTTAACAGCCGTTAAAACTATTGAAGATATTTCCAACCAGAATTACGGCGCATTTATCAATAAGTTTGATACCAATGGTAAACAAGCCCTCTTTACACTGCGCATTGAAGGCAACGGTTTCAGTCCTGCACTGCTAAAGGCATACCCGGCTGATTCGGCTGATCAGTATGCCATCACTTCTACTATTAACCCGGGCGCTTATTTCAGCGGAAAGGGCAATGCCATGTTCAGCAAAGTATTCCGCGGCAGATCTTCTTTTATGAAAAAGGAAGATAAAAAGAAATAAAAACCATGATTTATTCCTTCTGTTATAGAGACTGCTTCGTTCCTCGCAGTGACGAACAGAGCGGTAATACGTCATTGCGAGGAATGAAGCAATCTCTTTAATAAATATATATTTAACGAAAACAATAAAGGGAGTAATTTCTACTGCTTACTTCTATATCTTCCAATTACAAAATCAAGAATTGTATCATTAGTCCTTTTCTGGATTACACTCCTTTTTTCTCTCCATTCTTTAAAATCCTTAATATTATTAAAGGTTATAAAATTTTTAGTATCAATATCTAAATAGGTTCTATAATAATGTACTTCATCACCATCAGTTATTAGAACTTCCATCCAGTCTAACACTTCTTCCATAGTTGTTTTCCCATCCGTTATTAGGTCAAGAATAAATTCGTGATATAAGATTTGTGGTGTTTTTTCTGTTGACATTATTCATTTCATTAAATTGTTCGTACTGATTTATCTCCTGCAATATACAAAAAATATCCCATATTAACTAAAAGGGCTGAGTTTTTAAAACTCAACCCTCAGCAGGTCGCGAAAATTCTTCCACTTTGTTTAGTCACCTTTTAAGCTTTTCCATATTTTTATAAAATTATAGAATTGATACGTTAAATTTTCCCCGACAAAACAATTGTAATACTATCTTTCACTAAACATGGATACCCAATGATTTTTTCCATAGATGACGACCTTTTGTATCCGTTACTTTCCAACGAGGCTAGTTTTTCAAAGCTATAATTCCCCTGAAGCTTTACTTCTCCGCTTTCATCAAATCCTATACAATAGAACCATTCTATGTTTAGTTGTGTAAAAGTGGCATTGATACAATTTAATGTATCTCTCATTTTTGCTTCCATATCCTTTAATTTTACAAAATTATAAATAATTTCAATTGGGGCGTATACGCCCCAATTATTTTTTCATATAGGTTGACCTTTGCCATGTGAAAAACATAAATGCGGTAAATA
>DATHNK010000263.1:0-2606 GCA_035486075.1 Bacteroidia bacterium | reverse complement strand
GAAAAAATGAAGCTGAAAATAGTAGAGCCGCTTAATACACTCTTTAAAGACGAAGTCCGTAAAGTAGGTAAAGCATTAGGCGTTGATGAAAATATTATAGGCCGTCATCCATTCCCCGGACCGGGTCTTGCCATAAGGATTCTTGGAGATATCACACCTGAAAAAGTGAGGCTATTGCAAGATGCGGATGCCATTTTTATTGAAAATTTAAAATCCCACGATCTTTATAATGAGGTGTGGCAAGCCGGCGCAATCCTACTGCCTGTACTTTCTGTAGGCGTTATGGGCGACGAGCGTACCTATGAAAATGTAGTTGCACTGCGTGCTGTTACTTCCACCGATGGCATGACAGCCGACTGGTGCCATTTGCCTTATGAAGTGCTTGGGAAGATCTCGAATGATATTATTAATAAGGTAAAAGGAATAAACCGTGTGGTATATGACATCAGTTCAAAACCTCCAGCTACTATAGAATGGGAATAAGCAGAAGGTTCATAAAGCGTGAAAGTGGTTTTTGTTTTGCGGTACTCGTATTTTGCATGATGTTTCCAACACTGGTTTGGGCACAGAAGAGTTCTACCGATATTCTTGCAACAGTAAATGGAAAAAAATATTACAAGCATACCGTAGGTAAAGGGGAAACCATTTATGGCATTGCTCAAAAATATAATCTTCAACCGAAAGATATTGTACTTGAAAATCCATCAGCGATAGATGGAGTTAAACAAGGTGATGTGTTGCTTATTCCGGTAACCGGAACGGTGAAATCTGCCGATTCTTCTGGCTTAGGAGTGGCCGACGAAAAGCAGGGAAATTATATTTACCACGAAGTATTACCAAAAGAAACGCTTTATTCTTTATCGAAAAGATATGGCACTACCGTTAGTATAATAGATAGCCTTAATCCGGATATTGCAATAAAAGGACTTCAAAAAGGACATAAAATTCGGCTGCCTATTGTACAAACTCCTGTCCCTCCACCAATAGTGAAGAAACAGCCGGAAAGCCATCCCATATTGAAAGACACCACAAAGCCCGCTCCTCCTATTTTGCAAAAGACAGAAGTAAAGCAAAATGTGGATGAAGCAAAAGCTTACAAAAGCCTTGTAGTAGAGCAAACCCATGCTGATACAGCAAAACCAATTGTTCCCATAAAAGATACAGGCAAAAAGTTGAGCCGCTACAATATTGCACTTATTATGCCTTTTGCCAATGAAAATGCAGATACACTGCGGCTAGGCCGCCTGATGGAAGGGACAGAATTGGTGCCCCAGACCACCCAGATCTCAGTTGATTTTTACCATGGTATAGTACTTGCTCTTGACTCACTGGCAAAAAAGGGTTTTAAAGCAAACCTGCATGTGTACAACATTCTGCCGGGCTCTGATACTTCATCGCGCAGGGTTGATTCATTATTGAAAAAAACCGAGATGCCCAGCATGAATCTGATCATAGGGCCGCCATCTGCATCCAATTTTAAAAGAGTGGCAAAGTTTGCTGAATTGCATCATATTTCCATTGTTTCCCCTCTGTCGCCTGAAAGCAGTATATTGAAAAATAATTCCATGGCGAGTAAAACAACTCCGTCAACCATTACAGAAACAGAATTTGAGGCGGATTACATTGCATCGCATTATACCAGCATGAATATTATTCTTATTCATAACAGGGATGCCAATGACGAGTATTATGAGATATTTAAAAAGAGGTTTAAAATGACCGATTCAATTTTAGGGCACAAGGATACGCTTCGCCATGCGGAAAGTATGGGTGGCGTAAGCGGATTGAAAAATAAAATGAGTGATAAATTAGTGAATGTTATAGTTATGCCTTACCAGGGCGCACCATACATTGCCAAGTTTGTGAATGAGCTTTCCAACTCTCATTTCGAAAAAGAAGATTCCCTTATTTTATTTGGGATGCATAATTGGGCCAACAATGATGCCCTTGCGCCTGATAACCTCGACACACTTAACTGTCATTTTCCTACAAATGAATATCTGAATTATTCAGACTCTAACACTAAGAAATTTATTTTAAAATATCGTAACAGCTACCTCTCCGAACCTAGTTATTATTCCTGTGAGGGATATGATGCAGGCATGTTTTATGGAAACTTATTGCGCATGTATGGAACCGATATGCAGAACCACCTGGGTGATGCTAAATACAGGGGAGTTCAGACCTCCTTTCAAATGGTACAAAGCAGCCCTGCCTCAGGCTATGAGAACAAAGCGGTTTACATTCTGGAATATGTAAACTACCACGAGAAATTGGATTCGAAGTAGGGTAGGGTCTATCAAGTAAAAATTGTATCTTTACCTTAATTAAATTCGAATGAAAAAAGGATTTTTTGTTTTTTTATTAATAGTCTTAAGAGTTTCATTTTCATATGGACAGTGGGACTCACTAGGCAGTGGTATTAAAGGCGCGAATAACGACGTATATGCTCAAATAGTATATAACGGTAACCTTTATTTTGGTGGTGAATTTGATTCGGCGGGAAGCTTACAAGTGACTTCTCAGGCGATTTGGAATGGTTCAACATGGAATAAATTTAGTAAAATCACAAATGGGGGCATAGTATTGGGATATGGAATTTATAA
>DATHNK010000262.1:0-5898 GCA_035486075.1 Bacteroidia bacterium | reverse complement strand
CTCGCCGGTCGAAGGGTTCGATGCCCGGGTAAAAGGCACGGGCCAATATAAGGACATCGCCGGCTCGGATGTGGTCATCGTCACCGCCGGTTTGCCGCGTAAACCGGGCATGAGCCGCGATGACCTTATCGCTACCAATGCCGGTATTGTTCGTTCGGTTACTGAAAATGTAATTAAGAATTCACCCGATGCCAAGATCATTGTGGTGTCAAATCCTTTGGATGTAATGACCTATTGCGCTTACCTTACCGCTAAAGTTGATTCAAGCAAAGTTTTCGGTATGGCAGGTGTACTGGATACGGCGCGTTACAGAGCTTTTATTGCCAGCGAATTAAATATTTCGCCTAAGGATGTTCAGGCAATGTTGCTGGGCGGACATGGAGATACTATGGTTCCACTGCCACGTTACACAACCGTTTCAGGTATCCCGGTTACCGAACTTATTCCTGCTGACAGGCTGAATGCCATTATTGACAGGGCTAAGAACGGAGGCGGAGAGATAGTTAACCTGTTAGGCACATCGGCCTGGTATGCTCCGGGTGCTGCAGCCGCTCAAATGGTAGAATCTATTGTTAAGAATGAAAACCGCATTTTCCCGTGTTGTGCATTACTGAATGGCCAATATGGACTGAAGGATATCTACTTGGGCGTTCCGGTGAAGCTGGGTAAAAATGGTATTGAGGAAATTATTGAACTTAAACTTAACGATGCTGAAATGGAATTGTTAAACACTTCCGCTAAAGCTGTTCGCGGTGTTATGGATGTTCTCGATAAACAATTAGCGGCAACTGCAGCCAAGTAAAAATAAACGGAGGCTGATCCTCCAGTTTGTCTTAAATAAATATAAAAAGGGCTGTTGTATTAAACAGCCCCTTTTTTATTATTGCATGGAGCAAATAATTATTCAGTAATAACCATCTTCCTGGTTAGGTTACTTCCATTCACATTAAATGTGTAGAAATAAATACCCGGACTGAACGAGTTAGCATTAAGGTTAATTGTATGCTGCCCCGCTCCTGAATTAGAAATAGTATTGTTTACTAATACCCTTCCCGTCATATCATATACCGAGAAAGTAACATCGGATGATCTGGTGAGATTGTAAACAATTTGGGTCGTCTTATTAAAGGGATTAGGATAGTTTTGTTCAACAGATAAACCACTCGATGCAATGTTATTGATGCCTGTAGTAAGATCATTAGTATAAGTAAGTGAAAGAAGAATGGCAATATTTTGCATATAAGGATACCAGATGAAAGGAGGGTTTTTGTTGCACGGGGTATAGTTAAAAAATTGCAAGCCGCCTGTATTATACCACAATCCTGCATGAATGCCATTAACCAAAGGAAATGTTTCCTGGGTGCCATTACCGCCAAAATCACTGGAATTAAACCAATAAAGCCCGGTAATAAAGCTATTTGCGTGAGGAATAGCCCCATCAACCGGCCCTATGGAAGTTACGGAATCAGAATATGCACTGGCACCGCAAATTGTAAAGGCAGAGTAATAAGCAGGGCCAAGGGTGTCTAATTTGCTTCCGTTCACTGTAGTAGTGACACAGAAATGCCAGCCTCCCACGGCGCTGGAAGGAATAGAAATTGGAGTTAGGGGTATAAAACCAACTACGAAAACGGAATCTAAACTGGTTCCGGGTAATGATGCGCTATGAGGTGCAATAATTTCGGTATCCGCAGCATACACTGGAGTATTACTTGGGAAGCCGGCTGCTGTTACCCCGCAAAAAGTAAATATCAGGGTGTCATTTTTGTGTGATGTATTATGATAACCTAATATTGTCCAAATAGTATCGATAGCCACAGAGCCGGGTATTGGCTGAACAAACCCGTTAGCAGTGTTAATAAATGCGTAATTGTCCCAGAGTGTATCATACACAACAGTAACAGAATTCACAGTATATGTATTTGCATTCGCTGAAGTCATGGGACTATAAACAGTATCTTTTGCGGTAAATTTCGAGTTTAAGTACAATGGCGGTGACCAGTTAACATAATTACCGCTGACACTATTCCAGAAAGTATAGCCACGGTTATTTGCATCACCATCTACATAATCCAGGAATCCATTTGAACTACCGGAAGAAATTTTATGTTTTGTTGCATGATGCAAATTTTGAACCGTTTTAACAACAACCCGGGGTTTAGCCGGAATCTGCGTTGGAATATAATTTGCCGGTGTTTGTGCTATTGCCTCAATGGTAAATAGAGACAAGCTAATGAGTGCAATCGATGGAATAAATTTTTTCATGATTTTATGGATTATGCAGCGAAAATAACTTTTTTTTGAATAGGAATTACCAATTTACTAATAAAGAGAGGGTTAAGCGTAATAAGAGCCTGTAAATAAATTCCTTTCAACCTATAAATATATTAGTAGTTATATTCAGATTGTATTATTAAACCCAGATAAAAAGGCTGTACTATTGAGAAACCTTATCATCACGTATCAATATGCATTGCCTCAAGAATGAGGAGTCTCCTTAATTGAACCGGAAGAAAAAGAAAACCACTGCGGCCCATTCTTTTTTCACGCTGCCAGCATGGCCAATCGTGCTATGGCTGGAATTTTCCACATCGCCGCTGCTATTAATATAACCAATGGTGGAGTGGCTGGAGTTTTCTACGGTACCATCATCCCTTACATACCCAACGGTTGAATGGCTTTCATTTTCAATAGTTCCGTCAGAACGGATATAGCCTATTGTAGAATGGCTGGAATTTTCAATGGTTCCGTCAGAGGTAATATATCCTTGAGTGGAGTGGCTGGAGTTTTCAATGGTTCCGTCAGAATTGATATATCCGGTAGTGCTATGATCACTATTTTCAATGCTTTGTGCTCCTGCTACACAGCTTATCATTGTGGCTAAGGCTAATAGTTGTAATTTTTTCATCTTGTAATTAGTTTTGTCAAAACTACCCTTTTCTTTTAATCTTAATGTTACTCCAAAGTACGCCGCATTAAAATTGGATTAAAGACTCATTTATGAAGGCCTCTTCATAATATCTTCATTTAACACCTTTAATATTGCGACACTAATAAACCATTAAACCATTAAAACAAAATGAAAAAGTTAAGTTTAGTTCTCGCAGGTGTAGTTCTTTTTGGAACATTTACTTTCGCTCAAACAGCTCCAGCAACCACCAAGGCTGCTCCAGCTCCGGCTAAAACTGAAAAGAAAGCTAAGAAAGCTAAAACCGAAAAGAAAGCTTCTACCAAGAAAGCTGACAAAGCTGCTAAGTAATTAGCATTTTATTCTATACGAAAGCCCTGGCGATCTTGCCGGGGCTTTTTGTATTTATAGGGGGGGATGTTTCATATTCTTCATTTCATCTTCATTTAGCAATCATACTTTTGCCTCAGTTATTAACCATTAAACCATTAAAACAAAATGAAAAAGTTAAGTTTAGTTCTCGCAGGCGTTCTTTTAGTAGCAGGTGTTTCTTTTGCACAAACAGCTCCAGCTTCTAAAACCACAACAACCACCACCACCAAGACCGACAAGAAAGCGGCTAAGACCGACAAGAAAGGTGACAAGATGACCAAGACTACCAAGTCTACCAAGAAAACTACAAAGACAGACACAAAGGCTGCTAAGTAATTGACATTCTTTCTAATATGAATAGCCCTGGCAGCAATGTCGGGGCTATTTGTATTTATAGTCTGCCCGGAATATTTATTCAGGCGAGCTTAAAGTAACCGCTGTCGTAAGCTTTGCAATATGATTTATAATAGCTATCTAACGTTCCGGCGTATGCAAAAGCCGCTTCGAGCAGGTTTTTCTTTAATGACTCGCTGTTTTTTGCAAAGTAAATAAATTCATCTGCAATAGCAGAACCTTGCCTGCCCCCCGTTCTAAGGTTATCCCAGGCACTTACGGATGCCATATCTTCCAGCATATTCTTCAGCTTTTTTACATTCCCTTTAAATATGGTATAGTCAATCCGGTCGGCGGTAGGTTGCAACTCTTTCAGTATAAAGCTCTTTTTCCCTAAATGAATGTCCGCCAGCAACGCCGGAGGGGCCGATAATATCCGTTTCTGCACTTCCACAAGTCTTTCGGCATCATCCTTCCAGTTTGGTTGTTTTGCAGGAACATGTTTGGCCGCGCAAGAGGGGGCTGTTTCCTTTAAATCAAGCAGAAATGCCCCATTAAGAATTCCTCTTCCTTCCACAAGTATAACGTATCTTTCCATGCCAAGGCTGGAGGTTCCTGCAATACGGAATGCTACATCATACACTTTGTAAAAGTCGGAGTCATTTTTAAGTTTTGCCCATTTTTTAATGTGTCTTTCAACCTCTTCTTTTTTTGAATCTGACAAAGGCAGCGTATGGGGCGGCCTAACTATCAGGTTATACTTATCATTTTTTCCGGTTACATGGTTCTTTAAAAAATCTTTTCTTTTCCGTTGGCTTACATTTTTCAAAAACCTTTTAATAACTCCCCTGGCTGTCTGTTTTTCAAGGGTACGGATATAACCTTCCGATAGGGTTTTGAAATAAGTATCAATATATAAACTACTGAGTGAACGGGCATCATTATTACTTAAGTCAAGATTGGAAGATGAAACAATTACACTTATAATGAGTCTGTACGTGTCTAATAAGCAAGGAGCAAGCAGGCATTCGTCAAAGTCGTTCACATTAAAATAGGCAATCCTGTTATCGGCTTTGTAACTGCCCAGGTTTTCCAGGTGCAAATCGCCGCAGATCCAGGCATATGGAGAATTAAACAGGAATGATCCCGCCGGAATGTCTTCATAAAACAGGTGTGTGGTAGCCCGCAGAAACCGGAATTTATCTGCTCGCATAAGCTCATACTTAAGTTTAAGGGTTTCAGGGTAACGGCCCTTGTTGAAGTCTCTTATTTTTTTGTTTATGTCGTTCACCATGTGAATAAAAATGGCTGTTTTTGCGAATATAATAAAACTTATAGGAAAGCTGAGTTAAGGCCTCAAAATATCCAATTGGTGAATTTTGAGTAATTTTAACGTTTATAATTTATACAAACGCAGTGGTATCCTATGCATTTTCAATCAAATACTTTTGTTTCCGGGTATGGTGAATAGGGTGATCATAGAACCGGGAGCTAAACGGAAAAATTATTGGAGAGATCTGTGGAAATTTCGGGGGCTTTTCTATTTCCTTGCCTGGCGAGATGTGATTGTACGTTATAAACAGGCGGTAATTGGCATTGCCTGGAGCGTTATTAAGCCTTTGCTCACCATTTTAATTTTCGCCGTGGTGGGTAAATTACTTCATATCCCTGTACCAGCCGGAGTTCCAAGAGTGGTATTTGTATGTGCGGCTATTTTACCCTGGCAGTTTTTTTCAACCGCCTTCAGCGAATCGAGTAATTCATTACTGGCAAATTCCAATTTGCTGACCAAGGTATATTTTCCCCGGTTAATTGTTCCTGCCAGCACCATAATTGTTTCGCTTATAGATTTTTTCACTTCGGTGGCATTAATGATATTATTTATGCTTTACTATCATTATGTTCCCGGCTGGAATATAATACTGATGCCTCTTTTCCTGCTACAGGCAACAATGTTGTCAATGGGAGCCGGAATTTTTATAGGTGCGCTGAATGTTAAATACCGCGATTTTAAATTTATTGTTCCGTTCATGGTGCAATTCGGTTTGTATATATCACCGGTGGCATTCAGCAGCGACACGGTTTTTCGGAGCCAAGGCATTCCACAAGTGTTGAAGTATGTGTACTCACTTAATCCAATGGTGGGCGTAATTGACGGATTCCGCTGGTGTATTTTAGGCGGAGGAATAAATCTGTACCTGCCCGGATTCTTATTTTCCATTGGAATAAGTTTATTGATCTTTATAGTAGGAATATGGTATTTCCGAAGGACTGAACATTCATTT
>DATHNK010000261.1:0-3586 GCA_035486075.1 Bacteroidia bacterium | reverse complement strand
ATCCGTAAGGTAAATATCTCCACCGGAATAATTACAACAATAGCGGGAAACGGATATAACTCACCTAACTATGGCGGCTATAGCGGAGACGGAGGTCCTGCCACTTCAGCAGAATTGTATTACCCGCGCAATTTAACAGTTGATGCTGCAGGGGATATTTATATTGCAGACATTAATAACAATAGAGTCCGTAAGGTAATACCCAATACTTTTACTACCGGAATTAATAAATTGATAGAACTTGACAAAGTTTCTGTTTTCCCCAACCCTTTCACCAACTCCACAACCATTGCCATGAGTACCGCCGGGCATTATTATCTTGAACTCTACGACATCACCGGAAGAACCCTTAAACAAATTGAATTTATCGGAAATGAATACATACTCTCTGCCGAAGGCTTCGCAAAGGGAATGTATTTAGTTCGCATAACTGATAAAAATAATATTATAATTGGCACAATTAAAATAGTAGTTCAATAGATAAAATTAAAACGTAAACATCATGAAAAAAATATTTTTATCAGTTTCAACCGTACTCTGCCTGATAAGCGGAACAATCAATGCGCAGTTTACAATCCTGCACAATTTCGATAATACTGATGGTGGAGAACCGGAATCTCCTACACTTCTTTTAGGAAGTAAATTGTACGGAACTACTATAGAAGGAGGAACAAACAATACCGGTTGTATCTATTCCATTGATACCAATGGTAATGGATTTAAAGTTCTATACAACTTTCCCGCTGCTAATTTCGGAGGAGGGTATAGTAATTTAAGTTATGCCTCGGGCAAATTTTATGGAATAACCCAGGGTGGAGCAAACGATAGTGGAATTGTTTACTCCATAGATTCAAGCGGAGCCAATTTTAAAGACATTTTTAATTTCAACGGCACGGATGGAACTGCCAACGGGCGGGTCCAGTTCGCTATTTCAGGATACAAATTATATGGAATTACTTCTGACGGCGGCGCTTATCATTACGGGACCATTTTCTCCTTAGATACGAATGGCGGAGGATTTAAAGACATGCACGATTTTAATTACACCGAGGGATCTCACCCCTTTGGCCCCTTATACCTTGTCGGTACAAAACTCTTTGGAATGGCCTGCTATGGCGGGCCCGACAACGCCGGGTGTATTTTCTCCATCGATTCTTCAGGCGCCAGGTACAGAGATCTGCATAACTTCAACGACACAAATGGAAGAGAACCTGTTGGCCCCTTAACTTTTGTAGGAGGTACAATGTATGGTTCGGCAGGCTTTGGCGGCTTATACGATTATGGCGTTATTTTTTCTATGGATACCTCCGGAAGCAGATTTACCAACCTTTTTAATTTTAACGGTTTGGATGGCTGGTCGCCCCTGTGCAACTTTGCTATTTCGGGAAATGTAATGTACGGAATAGTGGAATTTGGAGGAGCAAATAATGACGGTTGCCTTTTTTCTATCGACACTAATGGTGCAAGTTTTACCGACCTTTTTGATTTCAACGGAACAAATGGCGAGCAACCGCACGACTATTTGCTTCTTGCCGGGAAAACGCTATATGGAACAACGACAGAAGGTGGATTTTTTGGTTATGGCGAAGTTTTTAAATTTAAAGACACGGCCATTACTCAAATAACAACCTCCATTAATGATCTAAAAGGATCGGGAGAAAATATGAATGTTTACCCCAACCCCTTCTCCAACTCTACAACTATTTCAATCAACAATCCACAAACCACTAACCACTATCTGGAACTCGACGACATCACCGGAAGAACCCTCAAACAAATTAAATTCACCGGAAATGAATACATACTCTCTGCCGAAGGCTTCGCAAAGGGAATGTATTTTGTTCGCATAACTGATAAAAATAATATTATAATTGGCACAAGTAAAATTGTGGTGCAATAAATCCTTTCTAAAATTATCCACAAAAAAACCCCGACCATTTCCAGTCGGGGTTTTACAATTTAGTCATAAATATTTTATTTCTGCCGTGCTTCCTCCTGCACTGTTAAGCCATTTGCTTTGAAAAAGGAATATAGGGAATCAAGTGTATTGTACTTCATTCACTTTTGTTCCATCTCCACCGTTATGTCATTGGGTTTATCGATACTAAATAGGTTCCATTTACCTGCTATCATTTTATAACCATATTCTGTATAAGTATATTGATGCCCATATTTCCAAGTACTTTCTGGCTTACATCCTAACCCAGACTTTCTTGTATGCATAACATAAGCCCTAGATAAGGACTTATATTCATCCATTAAAATTACAGTAATTTTACACGATTTCATTTCACTTGTAAATAATGGCTTAGCTATGTAATAAACAGAATATAGCTTATTTCTTTGTTTTAATATACTGTCCTCAGAGACAATAATTGCCTTAGATGAAAAAAATTGAATAGATCTCCATGTTTTAAGTTTAGGAAAAGCATCTATGCAATAAAGTGTATCATTTTTATGACTTAGGTTTTTTATCGTAGGGGCAAAAAAATAATGATTCCCTTTAAATCCTGTGTCAATAATGTGCATCTGGAGTTTTAACAAATTATAGAGAACTCCTTTACTTCCCTTTAATTGTGCAAAAACAGGTAACACTAATATGCATAATATAAATGTCGTAATAATTCCTTTTATTGTTTTCATGACTCCTATCCTTATGGCCTTTCAGACCAATCACTCATTGAATACTTTCCGTCTGTCATATTGACTTGTAATTCTGCTCCGGTAGAATAAGCACCATGAGAAGTGTAGGTCGCATCAAAAGTCCATTTAGGGATTTGTTGAGGTAGCACATTCATCATTCCTACTACCCAAGGCTTTACACCTTGCTGTAATCCATTATCTTTTGCTATTTTACGAGCTTTCTCCATCCCAATATAGAGTTTACAGGTTGAATCACCTCGAATACTTTTCAATATCTCATCCTTTAGTAATACCGATAAAACGGTATCAACTTCATAAGTCATTGTTCTAAAATAAATGAGCATAGTATTCCTTCCCTCAGGGTTTTTAGTTGTAATAGTTTCATATGCAACGACTGAAAGCCCCGCATTATATAGCCTCAAAAGTCTCAAATTTTTCTTAACAAATTCCTTACCCAGTTTTTTATTTATATAGGTATTTGCATGGTCTAAAAAGGTAGAGTCTCTTGTGTGTGTACCTTGTCCTTTAACGTATAAAGATGTAATTATAAGGAAAATACGCAACAGATATTTTATTGATAGGTTCATGATTATGGATATTTATATTTTAATAAATTCAATTGTTTGACATTGCCCATTAATATTAGCAGTGAAAAGATAAACCCCTCCCGCTAAATTACTAATATTTACCTTTTGGCTATAATCTCCTGCGGTTTTATGTTCATCGTCAAGTTTCATAATTACCCTGCCCGTGCAGTCCAATATCCTGAATTCTATATAGGAGTCTTGTGTTAACTGATAGGCAATGGTAAGGTCGCCAGTATTTATAGGATTCGGAAATAAATTCAGGCTGTATGAATTATCCGGTATAACAGATACACTCAAGGTGGGGTCTATACAATACCTGGAATTGGTATCCAGTTGTTTGAAAGCAATACATCCTA
>DATHNK010000260.1:0-2529 GCA_035486075.1 Bacteroidia bacterium | reverse complement strand
TGAAGGAGTAAATTAGTTTTGATTTAGAACAAAAGGTCCGTCCCTTAATTGAGGCGGACCTTTTTAGTTTATGAAAGTAAAGTCATCTTAATATTAATTTAATACTGAGGTAAAGTAGTTCCTATAATCTTGTACACTAATTTAATTAAACAAATCCTGTTCAACATGAAAACAAAACTTACCCGTTTTTTATTTATTTTGCTTGCAACTGCAACTTTGCAAACTAAAGCACAATCGAAACTTATTCACTTTTGGGATTTTAATGAAACACCACAGTTAGGCGGTGTAGGAGATAAAGGATTGAATGGAGACAGTTTAGGTAATGCTGTTCATCCACTTACCCCCTCTTATACCACACTTGCAATACATAGTCCAAAGATTGTATATAGTCGGCCCTATTCAGCAAATATGGCTCTGGACAGCATAGTAGACAATGGTGCCCCTGGTTCATATTATTATGATTTCAGCAGTACGCACTACCACTATTTTTCAAGCAGCGACAGTATTGGAGGCGACACCAACCAGTTTATCAGAGTTCGGAACCCAAGTAATAATGCCCAGCTTTTATTTACCCTTCCTACTAATGGATACAAAAACTTACGTTTATTTTATTCCATATCATGTTCAAGTACAAAAGCTCCTCAGTATACAGTTTTCTCATACAGTACGAATGGAGGCACAAGTTGGAATCCACTTATAGCTGGAATGGATACATTTAATACAGGTGGCCATCCGCATCCTGACACATTACAAAATGTTAATGACTCAACGGCTGTTAGTAAATGGTATCCCGTTCAAATCAGCTTTGCAAACGTGCTAACTGCAAATAACAATTCCAAATTCATGGTTAGAATGACTACCGCAGGCAGCAATAATATAACAACCAGTGGAAACCTCAGAATGGATAATATTGCCCTTATGGGAGATACTGACATCACAAGCAGTATTTATGAAGCGGCAATAAATTCTGCAGGGTATAATGTTTATCCAAATCCTGTACAGAATGTGGTGAACATAATTTCGGACACGTATAACGGGAATAAAATCATTACCCTTTATAATATTGTTGGCGAAACTTTGAGTGTAACGGAAAATGATTCAAAGCAAACAGCTGTTAATATATCTTCCCTGATCCCCGGAATTTATTTCGTGGAAATAAAAGAAACAGTTACCGGAAATAGATACTCGGTTAAAATTGTGAAAGAGTAATTCTATTTAATAAAAGAAGAATAGAAAGTCCATCCCTGATTGGGGATGGACTTTCTAAATTATATTAAACAGCCCTCGAATTTTACAAAATAGGTTGGTTGCAAAATCTGCCCCGCAAAAATGAACTATTCCCCCTCCCTGTAATAATTTTTGTTTTTTTGAATAGAGTAGCAATTACTAATTTTTGGAGAGAATAAAACCGGGCGTATTATTAATGGTATAAAATTATTAAGCTTTAGCGCTCCATTAAGTGTTTCTCATAACATGAAATTTCAAATGTGATTTGTATGGAAATTTTCCCGGATTTTTTACACGATGCACTGGGGGCTGGTTTTTCAGTTTCCAGTCCGCCAAGATTAACTTTATGTTAAATATTAATAAACAAAAATTCCTCCGATAAAGAAGTTGTACTCATAGTATATAACATATATTATGATATATAGGTATAAAAATAAAATAAAATATTCCTTACCGGCATTGAAGTAAAAGCCAATATTTTGGAATATATTATTTATACAAAATTGCTTGTTACAGAAACCTGCAATGATTAACAAAAACTTAATTTGGTATTCAAACATACGTAAGAGCGCCGATGTAATCTTGCAATACCAAAAAAAGGTATCATGAAAAAAATTATTACAAGAGCATCCCTGATATGCTCCATCATTTTAAGTATTGTTGCAATCAGTAATGCACAAACTAAGGTAATTTATTATTGGGATTTTAACCAGACCCACCCTTCAGGAGGTGGCGGTAAGGATAGCCTTGGCACAACATACAGCTATGCCAATACGGTGTTGAATGATTCACTCCACAAGACTTTTACGTTGTATGCTCCCTATTCAAGCCCGGGTCCTAATGCGGCCAAAATGGTGTATTACAGGCCTAGCGCCCATCAGCCAAATTGCCCCAATCACCCTAAAAATGATAGGGATAGCATTATTGACAATGGCTCCGGAGGAGCATATTTCAACGATCTCCATATTTTGGGCAATGATTCCGGTAGCTCATATACCGGTAACCTGTATATCAGAACCAGGAACCCTAGCGAGAATTGCTACATGTACTTATATATGCCTACCTCGGGTTATAAAAATATTATTCTGAATTATGCAATTTCGGCTTCCAGTACAAAAGGACCTCTCTATAATATTTTCTCATACAGCACCAATGGTGGTACAACCTGGAATAATTTGACGACTGCTATGGATACCTTTAATATACATAGTGTATATCGTCCGGACACGCTGCAGGTAATTAATCCGACCACAGCTGCCAGCAACTGGTATCCCGTTCAAATCAATTTTACTTCAGATCCGA
>DATHNK010000259.1:0-12608 GCA_035486075.1 Bacteroidia bacterium | reverse complement strand
ACTTATTTTGAAACTTGTAGAACAGCAAAAAACCAAACCATGAGAAAACTAAATTGTTTTAATTTCTTATCCTTAAACGGATATTACAAAGGAGCCAACGAAGACATAAGCTGGCACAACCACGATGAGGAAGGCGCGCGGTTTTCGGAAGAGAACCTGAAAGGGGGCGGCACACTTGTTTTTGGACGTGTAACTTTTGAAATGATGCACAGCTTTTGGACAACAAAACAGGCTTTTGAAACCCTTCCAAAAGTGGCGGAAGGTATGAATAAAGCCGAGAAAATTGTCTTTTCAAATACCCTTGAAATAGCGGCTTGGCAAAACACCACACTTATAAAAGGCGACATGATCAAAGAGATAAAGAAACTAAAACAAATGCCCGGCAATGATATGTGCATACTTGGCAGTGGAAATATTATCGCTCAGTTAGCAGACCACAATTTAATAGATGAATACCAACTTTTAATTAACCCGCTGGTATTGGCACAGGGCACTCCCCTATTCAACAATTTAAAACATAATCTAAATTTGAAACTCAAAAGCACAAGAGAATTCAAGAACGGGAATGTGGTGATGTATTATGAATCCATCAAATAATAGTTAAGAATATGTCACAAACAATATTACATAAAGCAGAAACCCGCGGAGATGCTAATCATGGGTGGTTACATAGCAGGCATACTTTCAGTTTTGCAGATTATTCTAACCCGGAACGTACACATTTTGGTGTGTTGAGGGTGTTGAACGATGATGAAGTAGCCCCAGGCATGGGCTTCGGAACACATCCGCATAATAATATGGAGATTATTTCGATTCCGCTGGAAGGTGATTTGGAGCACAAAGACAGCATGGGCACTGTAGCAGTCATTAAAAACGGCGATGTGCAGGTTATGAGCGCCGGCACGGGTATTACCCACAGCGAATACAACAGGAATGAAGATAAGCCCGTAAAGTTTTTGCAGATATGGGTCTTCCCGAACAAAAGAAATGCAGAACCCCGCTACGGACAAATTACCCTCAACATAGATGACCGCCACAACAAACTCCAGCAAATTGTCTCTCCTAATGCGAGTGATGGTGCAACCTGGATCAACCAGGATGCATGGTTTAGTTTAGGCAGGTTTGATAAGGACTTTACTATTAATTACACCATCCATAAAAAAGGAAACGGCGTGTATGTATTTGTCTTGAAAGGCGATATAACCATAGATGGTACAATCCTCAACCAACGCGATGGTTTAGGTATTTGGGATACTGATAAAATCTCCCTTAAAGCAAACTCACAGGATGCAGAGGTGTTACTGATGGAGGTGCCGATGGGAGTGTGAGAATTTAGACTATTTCAACTCCATAAGCCCTTTAACAGCCACCCAAGTTGGATCATTTGCAGATTCGGTGCCAAATTTAAATCCTAAGTCAGGCTTACTTGCAAGAGTTTTTAAATGTTCCAATGCCTCTTCTTCTTTCTCAAGGTACATTTCAATATTTAAGCCGTAATCCATCATAATCCTTGCCACTGAATGAGCGACACATATTTTCCGTAATTCAGTTGAAAAGAAATCTTGTATTGCCCCAAGGTCGAAAACTGACAAGGTTTGAACATCTTTGATGTGTACCTTTATCAAGAAATTAAATTTACAATACTTTTTATAAGGATAATTGATATAGGCTTTATCAACCCAGCCCATGGCAAAGCCATTCTTAGTCCTTAAACTAAATAATTGCAAAGCGCTCTTAGGATAGACTTTTTCAGTTCCTTTTATATCTTCCCAAGACGGAACATCATTCCAATCAGGAGTATCATTAGACTTTCCAAATATTTTATCAAATAGTCCCAATGAAAAATATTTTACACCTCCACAGCCTTCTTCACAACCTTTTCAGTTGCTTTCTCCTCCTGCGTTTTTTGCTTGTAAGGGTAGTAATACTTCTCGAGGAAGTCTTTCTTATTGTTATTGTACGTTGTCACCCCGCCAATCTTGCTTAGTATCCATACGTAAACCCAGGCGAGGTCCAACTGGTGAGGCAAAAAGCCTGATTGGGCGCTATTTGGGTAAAGGTGGTGGTTGTTGTGCCACTCCCCTGCCACATAGCCAGGCCAGCGTTGGTTAATGGACATATCATCCCAATCGAAATCGGTTCCGGGTGTGCGTTTATCTTTTCCTTTTCCGTGGCCTTCAAAGTTAAAAGTACGGATGCCTACTGCCCATACGGCTGCACCGGCATAACAGGCAAACATTAAGCCCCATCCACCGATTAAATAGAATACGCCTGCCCAAAAGATCCAGTTGAGTATCCAATTAAGTATAACCCTTACCGGATGTGCTATGGACCCCCAATAAAGGTATTGCTCATACGTATTAGGTACAACACCAGTATCATTTAAAAAAGCAACTACACGTGGATACTCTTCACGGCTTAAGGTCTGTGATACCTGCTGGTGATTGGTATCTGCCAGGAAACAGTATAAAAATCCGGCATTGGCATTATAAGGGTCACCGGGTTGGTCACTCTTGCTATGGTGAACAAAATGGGAAACCACATATGTTTCCTCAGGCACTACCTTAACAACCAGGTTGCGGGTAATGAACATCCAAAATTTATTTTTGAACTTAAATGCTTTGTGTGTGGAATAACGGTGATACCATATAGTACCATGCGTGCCCATACAAACCATACCATATACAAAGCCGCAGATCAATAATTTAATGGAGAAATACTTAATAAAGAAGATGAAAAAAAATGGAGTAAGGCATAAAACCTCGAACCAGCCAAAGAAACCTAAAAAGTTTTTCCGGGATTTGAAAATGTTCATTCTCCTGAAAGCCTCTCTTATAAGTTGTCCTTTTGTAGGCTTAATGAGATTGCCTTTTTCGTCCGCCCAACCGTATGAAGGTGGTTCAATAAGAATATCAACGAATGCCATTTATTTTATAAAAAGTATGCGAAGATAGGCATTTCTACAGAACTAAATGGTAATTTTGGCTACGTTTTGGCACAAAATCAAAAATCATTTATCAACATTTCTTAAAAAAGATAGTTGCTTTCTATTTGTATACTGATTAAGAGGCGAAATACCCTAAAATCATATTTTTTTTACCACAGGGGTATGGAAATAGAAAAATTACTACCTTTGCAGCCCATTTTAAAAAAACATGAGTATAACCAAGTCCTACGAGACTGTATTTATTTTAACCCCGGTACTGTCGGAAGAACAAGCTAAGGAAGCTGTTGACAATTACCGTAAACTGATCAAAGAACACGAGGGAAAGATTGTAACTGAGGAACATTGGGGTTTGCGCAAGCTGGCATATCCTATCCAAAAGAAAAGTACAGGTTTCTACCATGTACTGCAATTTACTGCCCCTACTTCCATAGTAAAAGAACTGGAAATTGCTTACCAGCGTGACGAGCGTATCTTAAGATACCTGACTGTTACCCTCGACAAGCATGCCCTCGAATATCTTGTTAAACGCAAGGAAAGATTCGGAAAGAAAGAACCTAAAAAAGAAACCGCTATTTAATAAAACATGGCTGCAGAATCAAACGAAGTACGTTACCTTACTCCTCCTCCTATTGAGGTTAAAAAGAACAAATATTGCCGTTTCCGTAAATATGGCATTAAATATATTGACTACAAGAATCCTGATTTTTTGAAGAATTTTGTGAATGACCAGGGCAAATTATTGCCTGTTCGTATTACAGGAAACTCTTCAAAATACCAACGTAAAGTAGCGCAAGCCGTTAAGAGAGCCCGTCATTTGGCATTATTACCATTTGTTGGCGACCTGTTAAAGTAAAAATTAGTGGTCAGTTGACAGTAGTCAGCGGTCAGTAAAAATTGTATTATTAATTAAATATAATCATGGAAGTTATTCTGCAAAAAGAGGTTGAAAACCTCGGCAATCAATACGAATTAGTTAAAGTTCGCCCGGGATATGCCCGCAATTTCCTTATCCCGCGTGGATTAGCAATTGCCGCTACACCTTCAAGCCGTAAAGTAATGGCTGAAATTATTAAGCAAAGAGCCCATAAAGAAGAAAAACTGAAGAAGGATGCTGAAAGCATTGCAGTAAAACTTAAAGATGCGGTTCTCAAGATTGCTGCCAAAGCAGGCGAAAATGGCAAGATCTTCGGTTCTGTAAATGCTATTCAGTTAGCTGAAGCTATCGAAAAATTAGGTTATAAGGTTGACCGTAAAAATATTGACCTGAAAGCTGACCATATCAAGTCTACAGGCACCTATAAAGCGAACGTAAAACTCAGCAAGGATATTACCACTGAAATTACGTTTGAAGTTATCGCCGAATAAGCCCCGAGCCGGGGCTGGCAAATAGTCGGAGCCCGACTGGCAATTAACCAAGAAAATTAATTAAAAAGAAAGGAGAGACGAAAGTTTCTCCTTTTTTATTTGGTAATTATTATGCTGCAAGATGATTTTGTCATTCTGAACTAAGTGAAGAATCTCATCACTATTGAGATCCTTCGCTATTCTCAGGATGACAAAGTCATTAAATTACTAAAACAATGTAGGTTGGTCATCTCCTTTGGCCTTTGGTTTCCTGGGCTTGGAAGCCTTTTTATCAGGCGATGTTTCGACAAGCTTTATTTTATTATGCTCTTTCGCTATTTCAATGGGAGATTTGCCGCTTTCCTCCATTTCATCATTCATCTTTTCTTCAATAGCTGCAAGGGCCACCAAATCGCCTACCGGTTGGTTGGGGTCCGGTTTAAGCTGAATTTCTTTTACCTTATTTAAGTTGATAGGCTTGCCTTGCGCTTTCATTCCCATAACCGGGATATCTGCGGCTACATTCAATATCTCATCGGGCACTTCCTTCCCTTTTTCCTGGCGGAATTTAATTTCGGCAATCAAAAATTCATCATGGGATACGGATTCCAGCAAAGAGCCTGTGTATTCTGAAATAATAGAGGTTTTCTTTTCCGATTCTTCCGGTAAAAAGCGCTTTATATAATATTTCTTCTTATCTGCTTCCCAATAAGCTACTGTCAAAGGCTTATCTTTATTGAGTTTTTCAATGAGAATGGTATCGGCATCAAAGTGGGTGGTGAACTCAAAGCCGCATGTATGGTAGTTACCATCTTTGGTTATCACCATAATTTTATCGTCACCTTCAAATTCGCCTAGGTAGCGGCCGTGCTCTTCAGCATTCAGCCTTTGTACAGTATCATCGAACCAAATTTTTTGAGCAGTAAGGGTCGATACGCCTTTTTCCTTAATTGTTACTTTCCTTACCGGATGCTTGGTAAGAATATTACCCATGGCATCCCTTCCTTTAATGGCTAACTCTGCAAAGTCGGCATCAAAAACCTTGTTACGAGCCGTGGCATTGGCCTTCAGATTAACAGTAACTACCTCCGCCTCCCCGTTGGGGTTAACGGATAAGTATAAAACTTCGGAATTCGGATTGCCACGGGTAAGCATGTAATCTTTATCACGGATAACAGAGGTTACCGCAAAGCGCTTGATCATAGTATTGCCACGGGCTCCATCCCGATATATAAGATTGTAAATGGTACGCTCATCATTCCGTTTGAATACGTTGATATGAAGCACGTCTTTACCAACAAAAGTTTTTTCAGCAATTTTGGTAACGAGCATGGTTCCATCTCTTCGGATAACAATAATATCATCCAGATCTGAGCATTCGCATACAAATTCGTCTGTCCGCATCTTGAATCCGGCAAAGCCCTCTTCACGATTTACGTATAGCTTTTGGTTGGTAGCAGCAACAGCAGTAGCCACAATGGTATCGAAGGCTTTTATTTCTGTTTTGCGTTCTTTTCCTGCACCGTATTTTTTCTTTATCTCTTTAAAGTAATCAATCGTGTAATCAACAATATTATCCTGATTATGTTTAACTGTTTTAATCTCTTCCTGAATAGATTTCATCAGTTCATCTGCCTGAAAGGCATCGTATTTGGAAATCCTTTTGATCTTGATATCAGTGAGCTTGATAATATCGGCACGGGTTATTTCCCTAGGCAGCTTCTTCCGGTATGGCTTTAGCCCTTCTTCAATAGTAGTAAGCACATCTTCCCATGTTTCGCTCTCTTCAATATCACGATAAATGCGTTTCTCAATAAATATTTTTTCAAGTGAAACATAATGGAACTGCTCAGTTAATTCCGCCATGCGGATATCAAGTTCATTTCGAAGTAAACCTTGTGTACGCTCCGCAGATATCCGTAACATTTCGCTTACGCCCAGAAATTTAGGCTTATCACCTTCAATTACGCAGGCGTTCGGAGAAATAGATACAGCGCAGTCTGTGAAAGCGTAGAGTGCATCTATAGTCTTATCGGGCGAGAATCCCGCCGGAAGATGAATCACTATTTCAACATTCTCGGCTGTGTTATCCTCTATATTCCTGATCTTTATTTTTCCCTTTTCATTGGCATTAACTATGGAATCTATAAGGGATGAAGTAGTGCAGCCAAAAGGTATTTCAGTAATTACCAATGTCTTTTTATCGGTAATATTGATCTTGGCCCTTACAATGACTTTACCGCCCTTAATACCATCATTATAATTAGAGAAATCCGCCATACCACCTGATGGGAAATCAGGATAGATATGCGGTTTTTTGCCTTTTAATACACCGATTGAAGCATCTATCAGTTCCAAAAAGTTATGCGGTAGTATTTTACAAGCCAACCCAACGGCTATACCTTCAGCTCCCTGTGCCAACAACAATGGGAACTTAACAGGAAGGTATACTGGTTCTTTATTCCTTCCGTCGTAGCTATTTTGCCAAACGGTAGTTTTTTCATTAAAAATAACATCTAATGCAAACTTGGAAAGTCGGGCTTCTATATAACGTGGTGCCGCAGCTGAGTCACCTGTAAGAATATTTCCCCAGTTACCTTGGGTATCAATAGCCAATTCCTTTTGCCCCAGCTGAACCATGGCATCGCCTATAGAGGCATCTCCGTGAGGATGATACTTCATAGTGTTGCCAATTACATTTGCCACCTTATTGTAACGCCCATCCTCCAACTCCCTCATGGAGTGAAATATACGTCTTTGCACAGGCTTAAGTCCGTCTTCCAGTGCAGGCACGGCACGTTCCAATATTACATAAGAAGCATAATCAAGGAACCAGTTACGATACATATGCTGAAGATGTATAACAGACGGAGCCCCATTACCATTAGGGGTTTCGTCAGCTGTTTCTTCAGGTTCCTTCTTTGACTTATCAGACATTGAACAATTATAATTTTGGGGAGGCAAAAATAAGGCTTTGGCGATATAAGATATGGGATATAAGATATAAGATATGAACTTTATACAGTAAATTATGAACTGTAGGAGACTATTTCCCTGTTAAGTTCTTAACAGAACTATGAATTTAATGTAAAATCGAATGACATATATACATATTTATGTATTTTTGCCACCTATAAAAATATTAAAATCCTAAAAAATTAAATTAACAAACTATGAAAAAATTATTTTTATTATTATTCATTCTGGGTTGCGGTTTTACCTATGCCCAAACCACACAAGACGAATACAACTATCTCTCTAAAGGATGGTTATCCATGCAACAGCAGGGAATGGGAATGAAAGCGGGTTATGCTACTGCCGATAAAGGGAAATACGTAAGTGAGTACGGAGGCTTTAACCTGGAAGTATCTGTACTTAATCTTACCCGTACTGCCGATAATTCCAATGCTGGATATATTGTAATGGTTCACGATACAAAGAAAAACAACACCCTCTACTTCGCCGTTCCTGTAAAGAACAGCGATCAGGGTATCTGGAACCAAGCCATTGCTGCTATCCGTGCAGCTTATGGAAAAGACACTTCTGGCTACGATGCCATTATGTATGCTATGATGCACCTTGCCGGAAATTAATAAGATTAAAATCGACTTTATAAAAACCACCTTCTTCAAACGGGGTGGTTTTTTTATTTAAAATCGTCCAATCCATTGCCCTGTTTGCAAACAGGCCGCCCGGAATACCATAACCTTAACCTTGAATACATTTAATATTCTTTTACCTTTGTCTACCCTACTATAAATCTGATTAATTGTACCAATTTGACTACCCAACCTTCTTTCAGAGGAAAACACTCAGGAGCCTTACGAATATGGCACTGGAGTTCATTTATTTGCATTGCAGGCTCGCTTATTACAGTCTTGCTGGCAAAGACTTTATTTAAGGCAAAGAATAATGTTACATTGGTTCAGGAGAACCTTGAGAAAAACAAAATAATTGTTAATGCAGATCAAGCCAAATCAGTTGCCCATGAATTTAGTGATTTGATATGGCATTGGCATATTTATATTGGCTATGTGCTGGCGGCTCTTTTGGGGTTCCGTATATTATTTGAATTTTTCCAACCTAAGGCGCAAAAAGTTATACCCATATTAAAAAACTCTTTTAAAGCTTTAAAAATGCCGGGCACAGACAAAAGCGCTGAAAAGCATTTTTTATTTGTTAAGTTACTTTACCTGTTTTTTTACTTTTCGCTTGCTGTGCAAGCCTGCACCGGCATATTTATGGCTTATTCCGATGATATGCCAGACCTTAAATCGTGGAGAAACCTGGCAAGTGATATACACTCGGTTAATATGTGGGTAATTATTTCCTATATCGTAATACACCTTGGAGGTGTTATTCTTGCTGAACTTGGCAGTAAGAATAAAGGGGTAGTATCTGATATGATCAATGGAGGGGAATAGAGCTGCTAACCCAACCTTTTTTGTTCTTTATACGTTGTAGTTATTGAATAGAAATCATTAATACTTTTGTTATGGGAAATAAAACTACCCTTGTAAAACTATACCTCTTTGCCTTTTTATGTTTCCTTCAGGCATCGATTGGAAATGCGCAGGATACTATTAAAGTTAATCCATCTTCTCCGGGAATAAAGATTCCGGATGACTTTACCGGAATGGCATACGAATCGGATGCTTTACACTTTGATTCATTAAAACCCACCAACCATACCCTGGTGCAATATTTTAAAACAGCCGGAGTAAAGACCTTCCGGTTAGGCGGCAATTCAGTTGAATACTATAAATACAACCCTACCTCCACAAAAAAATACCCCGCTGACACTGTTACAAACGCAGAACTGGACAGCCTTTTCAAGTTTGCTGCCGCTGTAGGATGTAAAATAATTCTTGGATTGGACTTTGGCGGATATTTCAATCCTAATCTTGCTTCTAACGAAGTAAGTTATGTTATGGCGCATTATTCACAATGGGTGTTAGCTTTTGAAATTGGTAATGAGCCTAATCTTTATTACCGGAACAGCTTAAGAACACCGGCTTATACTTACGATTCTTTCCAGATTCAATTTATGCAATATGTTGATACTATCCGTAAATATACTCCCAATGCCCCTATCTGCGGGCCCTCCGCAGCAAGATTGCAGGCAGCATTATATACAGACCCCTTTGTGCATTATATGTACCTTAATCATGGTATAATTAACTTATTGACCCAACACAATTATTCGGTACCAAAAGGAATGCCAACTAGCATGGAAATAGACAGTCTGCTAAGCCACTATACCATCGACTCGATAAGAGATCTAACTGAAACACTTGTTAAGCAGGCCGACAGCGATGGAGTTCCCTTTCAGATGGATGAATCCAATGCTCTTTACAATGGTGGCCAATGGCGCGTAAGTACTTCCCTCGCAACTGCATTATGGTCGTTAGATTATATGTTTACTATTGCAAAAGCAGGTGCCAATGGGCTGAATTTCCATACCACTTATGATACAAATGCAACTATTATTAATGATCTTTCCGGCAATTACAGCGCACGGGCGCCGTTCTATGGAATAGTGGCTTTTCAGGTGGGCAGTAAAGGGCGTTTTATACCCGATAATTTAATTGGAACACCTAACAACCTGGATATATTTCCGGTAATAGACAGTGTGAACGATGTATTTGTAACGCTTATTAATAAAGATACCCTGAATCCTGTCCAACTCGAATTATATGCCGACAGTACAAAATATTTCACAGGACAATATATTACCTTAACTGCACCAACTGTAAGCGATACTTTCAACATAACCCTGGGAGGAAGCCCTATTACCCCAGCCGGAACATGGATATCAGGCCCCTGGACTAACGCTTCCGCTTCTCATGGGTATTTCCCATTGACCATTCCCCATGCCACAGCCCTTATTATTAAACTAAACGGACCAACACTGGGAATTGATGAACTAAGAACTAAGGGTGCCGAGGTAAGCGTTTATCCAAACCCGAATAACGGAATATTTTCTGTTGTTTGTCATTCTGAACGCAGTGAAGAATCTCTGCCCATAATTGAAATATACAATGCTCTTGGACAATCCGTATTGTCAGAGACCCTTCGCTCCGCTCAGGGTGACAATCTCATCGATCTTAGCAACCAGCCCAGCGGCCTCTATCTATTCAGGATTATTGATGAAAATGGAAGTGTTATTTCCAACGGGAAGTTTGTGATAGAGAAATAAAAAACCATATATATTTTCATCAACCTACCTTTCCTATTTTACTACCATTTATAAACCCTAAAAGTAGTTTATCCAAAGTTGGTGTTGGTAAAGGAGATGAATGAACAATAGTCAATACTTTTTTAGCTAGTAGCTGCATTTCCACTTTAGCTGCATTCGCATGAGGAGCCAGCGATAAAGTACCAATTTCGCTTTGCATTGCTTTTTGCCAGTATAGAATGGAGAACCATTTGGGCATTATCATAAAAATAGTTTTCAGGTTAGCCGGCAATATGGGCAATCCAAGGGCCTTACATGCGGCGAATCCCTCTCGTATACTTTCCACCATCATTTTCACACTGCTTCTGTTTTTACCCAATTGAATACTATCGCCATTTTCCAGTGAGATTGCCGCCGATATGCAGGACACAAAAACAGCATGTATCTTTAACCATGCTTGCATATTGGGGGAGGTTTCCACTCCAAACCATGCGGTTTCAAGATTTTCCTTTATCTCTTTAATGTAAGCGGAAACTTCTCCATTTAGCTCTCCAATAGTGGTTTTCTGCTGCTTAATTTGAATATAGCTAACGCAGTTGTTTTCATAAATTCCTCCTGCACCAGGAAACCCTAAAATGATATGCTTATTATTCAATTCCTTTGTTAATTGTTTTATATCCTCAGGGTAATTAAGCATTAGCATAACCAGCGGACTAACATTATTATCTTTTAATACCGGTACTACAGAATCAATTTGGTCCAACCTAACGGTCACAATTATTAAATCATAAAAATCATCGGGCAATAATTGTTCGGTTAATGGCACCTTTCTTATCGTCTGCTTTCCAGTTAATACATCTTTTATGATTACTCCATTTTGTTTCAGGTTCTCGTAAGCCCTTCCTCGAGCCAATAGTGTGACATCACAACCCGACTCATGAAGCCTTGAAGCATAAATCCTGCCTATTACGCCTGCCCCGTATATAAGAATCTTCATGATTGTGTATGAAGTTTAATTTCCATGTATTTTCAAATAAAAAAGCAGGTCAATTTCTCAACCTGCCTTTCATTACTAATTCCTAATTATTAATTACTAATTAACTTTTCGCTTCTTCTTCGTTTCCTTTCTTTTTACCGGATTTAGCTTTTGTAACTTTGATCTTGATATCGTCTTTAGCTTTATCGTAATCAACACTTACGGCATCCCCTTCAGATACGCCTGACTTAATGATCTCTTCAGCTAGTGGATCTTCCAGATATTTCTGAATGGCTCTCTTCAAAGGCCTTGCACCATATTGCGGATCGAAGCCCTTGGTAACAATATAGTCCTTTGCTTCCTTAGAGATTTTAACGGTATAACCTATTCTTTCAATACGTTGATATAAGCCTTCAAGTTCCAGATCAATGATCTCATGCATGCTTTCCTTGGTAAGCGAATTGAAGATAACTACATCATCAATACGGTTCAGGAACTCCGGTGCAAATGTCTTGCGCAATGCGCTTTCCACAACACCCTTGTCAATGTCTTCGGCGCTATCTTGTTTGGCCGATGTATTAAACCCTACTCCTCTTCCGAAATCCTTTAACTGGCGTGAACCAATGTTGGATGTCATAATAATAATAGTGTTCTTGAAATCTATCTTTCTGCCAAGGCTGTCGGTCAGTTGGCCATCATCCAATACTTGTAACAATAGGTTGAATACATCCGGGTGCGCTTTTTCAATTTCATCCAGCAACACCACTGAATAGGGACGGTTCCTAACCTTTTCAGTTAATTGTCCGCCTTCTTCATAGCCCACATATCCGGGAGGAGCGCCCACTAAACGTGATACGGCAAACTTCTCCATATATTCACTCATATCTATACGGATAAGAGCATCGTCTTTATCAAAGAGGTAGCGTGAAATAACCTTTGCCAGTTGGGTTTTACCAACCCCTGTAGGGCCTAAGAAAATAAATGAACCAATTGGCTTATTCGGATCTTTCAATCCGGCACGGTTACGTTGTATGGCCCGGGTTACCTTCTTCACAGCATCTTCCTGGCCTATAACTTTACCTCTCAGTTCCTCTTCCATTTTTGAAAGGCGTGAACTTTCCTGCTCAGCTATACGCTGGGTTGGTACACCTGTCATCATAGCA
>DATHNK010000258.1:0-4152 GCA_035486075.1 Bacteroidia bacterium | reverse complement strand
GGGAGGTGCCGGTGGATTCACCTATGAATGGGTTACCGGAAATACTACTGACACACTTACAGTTGATCCGTCTTCAAATACTACCTACACCATATATGCTACCGACAATACCGGATGTATTGATTCGGCAGAGGCTAACGTAACCGTTAATTCGCTTCCGCTTGTGCTGTTGAATGCGGAAACCTATAGCGTCTGCACAACCGATACCAGCGATACCCTTGCCGGTTCCCCATCCGGCGGGACTTATGCAGGGCCTAATTTAACAGGAAATATTTTCCACCCTAACCTTGCCGGTACCGGAACTTTTAATTTTACCTATACTTATACCGACTCTGCAGGTTGTACCGCAGTGGGCAATCAAAGTATTATTGTTTCTATATGTACCGGCATACAAACCATGCTCAACAGCCAGCGCATAGCGGTTTATCCTAACCCTGCCAATTCAGAGTTTACCGTTGAATTGCAAAGCGGAGATGCCGCGCAATTGCTGCAACTCTACACCGTAACAGGCCAATTGGTATATGAACATCAGTATGCTTCCACAGAGAATTCTCAACTCTCTTTTGTAAATACCCAGGCTCTGTCTAACGGAGTATATTTCCTGAAAGTGGCTTTAAAGGATGGCAGTACCCTCGTTCAGAAAGTGGACATAGTAAAATAATTTGTTGCGTTAATAATGCAAAGAACCCTGGCTAAAAGGCCGGGGTTTTTTTATGGATGGTTAGTTTTTAAAACCCAAATCCAATATAGGGTTGAAACATTACTAAATGGAATTTTGTGGGCTGTACATAACTAACGCTTTGCCCTACGTATGGGGTACCTGGCGCGCCGGTAAGATTATACGTATAATTGGAATATAAAAGGGTGGTATTAAGATATCCTGCCCCCAGGGAGATTATCCGTTTCCTGCCGGATACAATGTTTACCTGGAAACTTATATATCCTCCTAACCCATATCCGGTTCCTGCATCAATATTTCCGGTAGCAATTACTCCCGTAGCGTTTTCCACATATCCGTATAATTTTGGATTCTGGCCCCGAATCAGGCCGCCAAGTATTGTGAAATCAGCCCAGGGTGGCCCCGGCACGGGGTTTCGGGCGCTTAATTTAGAGTTATCGCCTGACCGCACGCTTAAACCACCCATAAATTCCTCAATAGTATAATTTTCCTGGAAATAACCATTGTCACTTTGTGCGGAAAGCAGATCTCCGCCTGCCCGTGCAACTACAGCAACGTACTTAACAACAAAATATTCCAGGGTTATGTCACTGTGAAATCCATTCTGAAGAAGAGGCAAATTGCCGCTTGCAAACGCATAGGAGAAATTAAACTGCCCGAAAAAACGCTGGGGTGTAGTATCCGGCTTGTCCGGAATATCAAGTCGCTTGTTGGTTTGGGCTACAACCTCTTTGGGCCGCGGGGTTCCATAATGTATATCATGGATCCTCCACAGTTCCATTTTTCTCCGTTTGTTGGTATCTTTTGCCAGTTTATAATACGCATAATACCTGTCAACCAACAATATTTTACATGGGATCTTCCGGATACTGCGGTCCTTAAAGATAGTATCGTTATATCCCGGATAATTAGTTTGAGCATAACAAACGTTAAAATGGATAAATAACATGAAGAAAAATAAATACCGCTTTTTCATCTGCTGCATATTTTTATGCAGACAAATGTAAGTGTTTTTCAATAGATTGGGGGAAAATTTAGTTTGCCACACACACCTCCCGTCCCACTTCCATTTCCCACTCCGGCTCAGGTTTTTGTTCAAGCATTACAACAATGCTTCCAACCAGTTGGTGCCGTTGAATGGGGTAGTGGGTATTGTTTTCATCCACAATTGAAATGGAATTTTCATCAGCCCGGATGATCCATCCGGTAATAGATATAATGCCCGTTTCCGGGAGGTTGGCGGTTACTTCGCAATAGCGGTTTAAAAAGATATAAGACACAGGTTTTTTGGGTTGAATATTTACAATGGAAAGTTAGTAAGTAAAGGCGAGATCGGCGGAATTAGCTACAATTTGTAGCTGATATTTTTCAACAGTTAGCCCTCCGTTTTCAATTTTCAGTTCTGGTTTTATGCATGGCCTGCAGGGTGCGGGCAGTTGCCGCAGAAGCAGGGCTTCTATTCTTCGTATTTCAGTGCGCATTTTGTCTCTCCAGCGCAGGTAATATTCAGCTACGGGTTCTGTATCGTGCATCCTGGAGCGCTTGTGGCAGTTCCGGTAATCGGTTTGAAATACATCATACGCTTCATATAATCTTTCCAGGTATTCCTGCAGTGCCTTCAGTTGTTCCATATCAGTTGGTTTATTATTCATCATTTAATATTTCTAAGTGTTTCTCCAAGCCTGGTCCCCATTCCATATGCATCCTGAGGGTTTTTATTTTTAAAAAGCAAGAGTTCGTTTATGGTGAAATTGCTGTAAGCCCAATGCTTTACCTCATGCATGGCGTAATTCCATTTGGTATAGAAGGAGAAATTCGACCAATCAACGGGCATGGAAAGTTTTTTCAGCCCTCCGATATGCTCATAGATAGCCACCCAGTCTGAGTTGGCAGGCACACATTTATTAGCTGAAATAAATTGTACAAAAAGTATATATTTTTCTTCAGGCGTTAATACGGAAACAATAGTGTTTTCTTGTCTGGCGGCAGGCTTCTTTTCATCCTGCTTTTTAAAATGGAGTTTCATCAGGTGGCTTATAAATTGTGGAGATACCCGTGGATGCAGGTTTTCCATGTCGGGCAATTCAAATGCCGCAAACCTGGAAAATGCTTCGCTGAAAGTATCTGTATACATCCAGCCTTGTTTTTTATACACTTCCTTTAGCAGTATTTTTAATTTATCGGGTGGCAGTTTCACGTCTCTCCCCACTAGAAAGAAGGAATCAATAAGCAACTGAGCCAGTTCTTTTTCCGACAGTGATCCTATTTTTGGCCTTTCATTCATAGTTTCCTGTTTCTGCCAATATTTCAATGGCTAATTTTTTTTGTTTCTTTCCCTGTTCCGGAATATGCTCGTCTTCCCATATCCTGCGCCGTAAATAGGTTAATGGGTTCTTCCTGAATTGCCTTTCCGGCGTGGCTTCCACGTATGCCGGTAGTTTTTCCAGTATGGCTGCTTTTTCTTTTTCGGCAAGGGTGCTCCATTTTAATATGCAGCTTATTTTTTCGGTTGGTTTGTCATATAATTTCCAGAATGTTTCAAAAGAATAGAGTTCACCCGCCTTTTCTTTCTCCGGTTTTGTTTTGGCTGTCTCCGTCTTTCCCGCGGGCCTGCCGCCCAGTTTGCCGTTGTTTACACGGCTATCTGTAAAGCGTCTCCGTTTCAATATTTCTTCCTCCAGCCGTTCGTTATACCACAATCCATCTATATCAATTTTAAATTTGGTTTTTAAATTATGCGATGTATTGCCCACTAAAATCCTGACAGTATCCTCACTCAGCCTGCCGTTATGATGCATGTAGGAAAGCAGGGTGATGTATTTGCCCCTGTCCTCGAAAGACATCAGCAGCGTGCCCAGCAGGAAGTCAGAAGTATAAAACAGGAATGCGGGATCTTTGGCCATAATTCATTTCTTGTCATTTTTGTTGCTTAACCACACTATAAATTCTTCCCAGCAAAATAAAACGGCGATCCAGGAGACTATCAGTATTCCCGCAGCTTCCGACAGGTGGATGGGTTCTATCATAATGCTCCATTTTAAAAATCGAGGTAAGCCTGGTATTTTTTACCCGGCATAAAATCTTTCATGTCGAGCATTTTTGTGTCGCTTACTTTTACAGGCTTCCGGGCCCTTTTTACAGGCGGTTTACCGTTGAAAGGATAATATTTCGTTTCCCTGCGGTTAAGTTCGTGTACACGTTCCCGGCTTATGCGGCTCTTGGCGTATAGCACTCCGAGCACTGTACGCAGTTGCAGGCGTGTAATCATGCGGTAAACCTGGTTATGTAATTTTGTAAGTGTTATCCCTTCCGGATGTTTTTCCACCAAGGCTCTTACGTGTTCGCGTGTTTCAATTCGTATCATATCTGTAGTCTTATTCGGGGTTTATTGATCTTCCTGTTGAAAATGCAGTTGCATGGTGAATATGTAATTGCCTATGCTGAAGCCCAGCAACAGCACGGTAGCATTGCAT
>DATHNK010000257.1:0-11486 GCA_035486075.1 Bacteroidia bacterium | reverse complement strand
CTATAATGGAAACTTCCGGATTCTTTATCTCTTCAATCATAAATACGATGTAAAATTACACAAAAAACGGGAAAGGGGGTATCAAATCAATGAAATATCCTTATAAGCAGGGTAATAGGAATAACTAAAGAACCCTATAATTGTCCTGTAAATCGTAAATTTGAACCTTTTTACGAAACGTGTCTGAAATAAAACTGACAGAAGAATTTAGCCTCGCATATCGTTTTGTTACCGAAACGAATCAAAATATTTTTTTAACGGGAAAAGCCGGAACGGGAAAAACTACGTTTTTGAAATATCTGCGCAGGAACAGCCGCAAGAATATGGTGGTGGCAGCACCTACGGGTGTGGCTGCTATCAATGCAGGAGGAGTTACGTTACATTCTTTATTTCAATTGCCGTTTGCACCATTTGTACCGGCAAAGGATTCTTCCCATGAAAATGCGGTGAACAGCCATTCGCTTCTGTCGCAAATACATTATCACAGGGATAAGTTGGATATGTTGCGCAAACTGGAATTGCTTATTATTGACGAAACCAGTATGGTGGCGGCTCACGCGGTAGATGCCATTGACACTATTTTGCGGAGCGTAAGAAGAAGATACAATGAGCCTTTCGGCGGAGTGCAGGTTTTATTTATCGGCGATCTTCACCAGCTTCCCCCAGTTGTGAAAAGGGATGAGTGGGAGTTTTTAAGGAATTATTATGCCTCTATTTTCTTTTTCGACAGCCTTGTTTTGAAGGAGAATATACCAGTAATGATTGAACTGAAACAGATATTTCGTCAGCAGGATGATGCTTTTATAGAGATATTGAATGGAGTAAGGAATAATGATCTGACACTGGATAATTATGAACTTTTAAACTCCCGCCTTAAACGAAATTTTGTGGCAAACGAGGAGGAAGGATACATCACACTCACTACGCATAATTCCCAATCGGATGCAATAAATAAAGGAAAACTCCAGGAACTGGACGGACGGCAGATTACCTACCTGGCTCATGTAGACGGCAATTTTCCGGAGCATATTTTTCCGGCAGAACAATATTTGGATTTGAAAGTAGGTGCCCAGGTTATGTTCCTGAAAAATGACACGGAAGAGCGTAAATATTTTAATGGGAAAATTGGGACTGTTACCTATTTGGATGATGATACCATACGTGTAAAATGCAAAGGAGAGCATTACGAAATAGAGGTACAGAAATATGAGTGGAAAAATATGAATTACACGCTCAATCAGGTTACCAGGCAGATAGAGGAGGAGGAACTAGGCAGTTTTCAGCAGTATCCTTTGCGGCTTGCCTGGGCCATAACCATTCATAAAAGCCAGGGGCTGACATTCGATAAACTCATCATTGATGCCGAGAATGCTTTTGCCAACGGACAAGTGTATGTGGCATTGAGCCGCTGCACAACGTTGGAGGGATTGGTGCTGACCTCGCCGGTAAATCAACGTTTCCTGGGTGCTCATCAAAACCTGACGGAATGGACAGAGAAAAATCAGAATGAAAGGGGTTTGAAAAGGCGTTTTGATGAAGAGCGTGAACTATTCATTCAAAAAGAATTACAGAATATTTTCAGTTGGAAAAATTGGGGATATGAATTGAGAGAGTTGAATCAGGCAATGAAAGAAAATGTTGAAAGCCTTACGCCGGAGGCTTTTGCATGGATGGATAAGTTAATAAATGAACAAAAGACATTGGAGGGAGTTGCCGCTAAGTTCAAAGATTACATGACAGGAATATTCAACCAAAATCCGGATCCGGAATCGAACGATGCTTTACAAAAAAGAATAAAAGATGCAGCCAATTATTTTAGCAAGGAGATTGCAAATTGGAGGGAAAGCTTCAGGGTGCATCCATTAAGTGTAAAGGCCAAAAAAGTATCGCGGAAGCTCGATGAACCGCTGGAAGCAATAAATATTATTGTCCAGGAAATTTTGCGGAAGATCAACTTTTGCAAAGAAGGATTTTTGCTGGATGCCTACCTGGAGCATAACAAAAAGGCGATTGAACCGATAGAGAAAATTAAGTCTTCTAATGCAACACTGAACAATATTGAAGGTGGCTCAGAGCTTAATATTCTTTATAACAGGATTAATGAATTTAGGAAAAAATTAGCGCGTGAAAATGGCGTACCAATTTCCAGAGTTTTTAGTAATGGAGTAATAGAAAAAATATGTGAAAACCTGCCCTGCGACAATGTTTCGCTAATAAATATTAAGGGGATAAATAAAATAAAAATCAAGCCATTTACGGAGGATATTGTTCAGATTGTTAATACCTACTGCAAAGAAAAAAGCATTGAACCTAAGCAGATAACTGACACTGTTGGAGAGACACTGAAACTGATAAGGAGTGGTAAATCTATTACGGAAACTGCCACGGAAAGGAACTTTGCAGAAAGCACTATAGAAGCGCATTTGGCTAAAGCCATAGGAAACGGGCAAATAAATATTAGTGAAGTAATGCCTATGTCAGAGGTAGATGAAATTGCAAAATATTACACTCCCAATGGCGGAAACATTCAACTGGCAGGTATTAAAGAAAGAGTGCCTGCTGATGTTTCATGGGGTAAACTTAGGATGGTGCTGGCGTGGCTACAGAAGGAGAAATAAAGTTTGTCAAAGGGAAAATTTATAAAGTAAGAACGTGACTTTGTAATTCTGAACAGAGTGAAGAATCTTGTTTTTTGAAGAGATTGCTTCGTTCCTCGCAATGACGTATTACCGCTCTGCTCGTCACTGCGAGGAATGAAGCAGTCTCAATGCAACCGAGATGTTTCGTTTTGTAGAACAGGACGAAGTCACAGGCATTAATAATACTTATTAGGCACCAAATAATTCTTCACATAGTCCGTGACCCCTTGTTCCAGGCCATGGAAAGGAATATCATATCCAATACCGGCAAGTTTGTCCATATTGGCTTCGGTGAAATATTGGTATTTGTCGCGGATATCTATAGGTGTATCAATAAATTTTATGTCAGGCTTTTTATCGAGTGCATAAAAAATATTTTTAGCGAGGTCAAGAAAGGTGCGGGCCTTGCCGGAACCGAGATTATATATACCGGAGTCAGTTCTATTTTGCATGAGGTAATAGCAAACTTCAACCACATCTTTTACATATACAAAATCGCGTTTTTGTTCTCCGTCCTTGTAATCGGGCCTATGGGAGCGGAATAATTTCATTTCACCGTTCTTCTGGATCTGGTTATACGCGTGAAAAATTACCGATGCCATCCTTCCTTTGTGGTACTCATTGGGCCCATAAACATTGAAAAATTTCAGGCCTGCCCAAAAATATGGAGATTCTCTTTTCCCTTTTTCCTTTTCACCTTTCACCTTGTTTAACGCCCATTTATCAAACTCATTTTTGGAGTCTCCGTAAGGGTTCAGCGGTTTTAATTTCTTTATGAGTAATTCATCATCATCGTAACCGAATTCACCATCGCCATAGGTGGCCGCAGAAGAAGCGTAGACCAAGGGCAAGCCATATTCAGTACATAAATTCCAAACCTCTTTTGTATAATTCAGATTGAGCTTATCAAATATCGATTTGTTCATTTCGGTAGTATCGGTGCGGGCTCCGATATGAAAGACAAACTGCACAAACCGGTGATTTTGTTTTAACCACGTAGCAAATTCATCGCGATGCACTTTAGCCGAAAACCTTTTACCTTCCAGGTTGTGGGTCTTTTCTTTATTGGAAAAATCATCCACCAGCACCACATCGAAAAACCGTTCGATATTCAGTTTTCTGACTAAGCAACTACCAATAAATCCTGCGGCTCCGGTTACTACTATCATCTATTATTCTTTCTGCAAAGATAAGGAATGCGCTGATATAGCTTTTTCAAGGCATTCAGGACACATGCAGCTCTTGGATGGATTCATAGGCATAACCCATGGCATAGAGCTGCACCAGCAATTAGCCGACGAACAGGTGAATTCCTTAGCACATTCCGGGCATGTTTTACTTGTATATAATTGTTTGCATTGGCCTCTGAATTTTTCAACCGCAGGAAATATTTCAGGATGGAAAAGGATAGCGAGTAACTCAATTCCATCTACCAAATGCAGGCTGGGACAAGTGAACAAATCAGCATCTGCAATAAAAACAGCATTATTTTTTACGGCTTTCAAATCCTTCCAACCTTCTAATTTTTCAAATTTTTCAACCTCTTTGGAGGTTCTTTTAACATTAAAACCGCAGGGCGCAACCACTAATACTTCCGGGTTATATTGCAATACTTTTTCCCAGGGAGTGACTATAGAATATCCTCCCGGATTGGAAAGCATATCAACTCCGCCTGCCATCGAAATTTGATACGGAATCCAATGCCCGCAATTGTAAATAGGGTCGAGCCATTCCATTATCATTACCCGTTTGAGGGGAGCATTATGTTCACGTAATTTATCAAGTATGAAATCGGTCCGTTTTTTAAATTCAGCCAGCAAATTATGTGCTGCTTCTTCCCTGCCTAATGCTTTAGCAATAGTGATTGCATTATCAAAAACATCATCCAGATTTCTTGGAATAAGGGGTATGATTACAGGCTGTTTTTTTAGTTTGTAGATTGCTTTCTCCACATAACTGGTACTAATCTGGCATACATCGCACACATCCTGTGTGAAAATAATATCGGGTGAAATTTGTTGCAAGAGTTCTTCATCTATGTAGTAAAGGCTTTTGCCTTCCTGTTTCGATTCGGAAACAATTTTATCTATTTCAAGGCTGCTGTAAGTATTCCCTTCTAGAATGGAACGAACCACCTTAGGTTTATCTGAATGGCATTCGAAAGTAACCCCGCATAGAAACTCTTCCAATCCCATTTGGTATATCATGCTGGTGGCGGCAGGTAAGAAGGAACAGACTTTCATAGTGACCTCTAAAGTAGATAATAAAATGATACTGCCTACCCCACCATTTCACTCAACTCCAACCAGCGTAATTGTTTCACGTCTATCAATTGGGTTATTTCACCGAGCTTTACGGCAATGTCCGATAATTCTTTGTGGTCGCTAATTCCGCTCACCATTTTTTCAGTGAGTTCGGCTTTTTGTTTTTCAAGTGTGGCCAATTCCCTTTCCAATCCTTGAAATTCAAATTTTTCTTTGTTGGTCATTTTCCTACTGTCTGGACTATGATTCGTTTGATTTTTTTGATTGCCTTGATTTTTGTCTTTAATCTTTGAATCAGATGAATCACGTAAATCATTGTTCTGACGTTTCTTATTCTCTTTTTCCAGTTCTCTGTATTCGGTATAAGAGCCCAAGAATGTATTCACAACTCCTTCTCCTTCCAGAATAAATAATTGGTCAGCCAGTTTATCCATAAAATAACGGTCATGGGAGACCATTATCAGGCATCCCTGAAAATCCAGCAGAAATTGTTCCAGTGTGCTGAGAGTGATCAGGTCAAGGTCGTTGGTGGGCTCGTCGAGAATAAGGAAATTCGGATTTTTCATTAAAACAGTGAGCAGATACAAGCGCTTTTTTTCACCTCCACTTAACTTAGATACGTAATTGTATTGCATTTCGGGCGGAAACTGAAACAGGGTTAGTAGTTGCGAAGGCAACAGTTTTGTTCCGTCACCCATTGGGATATAATCACCTACATCCTTTATTACTTCAATTACACGCTTATCATCTTTCAATAGAATACCTTTCTGGGAATAGTAGCCAAAAATTATGGTTTCGCCGACAGCAATTTTTCCGGAATCGGGTTGTTCAAGCCCGGTAATTAAATTTAAAAAAGTAGTTTTCCCTGCGCCATTTTTTCCTGCAACGCCAATGCGTTCGCCTTTTTTGAAAGTATAATCAAAGCCTTTCAGGATAATTTTTTCTCCATAACTCTTCGATACTTTTTTCAGTTCCAGGATTTTTCCACCGATACGGCTCATTTTCACCTGCAGCTTCAATTCCTCTTCTTTCTTTCTTCCGGCCAGCGATTCATTCAGCTTAGTAAACTGATCAACTCTGGCTTTTGATTTGGTGGTTCTAGCCTTAGGCATTTTACGCACCCATTCCAATTCCCTTCGGAAAAGATTTTTCGCTCTTTCAAACTCTTTGCCTTCATTAAATTCCCGGTCGGCTTTCTTCTCAATAAAATATTCGTAATTGCCCCGGTAGCGGTATAATTGTTCGTTTTCAAGCTCCAGAATATCCGTGCATACATTATCTAAAAAATACCTGTCGTGGGTTACTAAAAGCAAGGAAACATCATTGCGGATGAAATAATTTTCCAGCCATTCAATCATATCCAGATCAAGGTGGTTGGTAGGCTCGTCCATAATTAATAGTTCAGGCTCTTCAATAAGTACCCTTGCCAATGCCAGTCTTTTACGTTCACCTCCTGATAATGAGCTTACTTTCTGCTCTAAATGATGGATATTAAGCGAAGAAAGTATTTGTTTTACCTTGTTTTCGTAATTCCAGGCATCTTGGGCCTCAACCATTTCCATCGCTTCACCTAAGCGCTTCTGGTTGGCTTCAGAAGGGTCTTCTTCCTGCTTTTCCAAGGCTATTTCATAGGCGCTAATGGCCTTCTGCATATCATTTTCTGAGTGAAAAAGGGCATGATATACGGTGTCATTGGGGTTAAATTCGGGCTCCTGCTCTAAAAAAGAGACGGCAATATCATTCCGGAAGGTAACATTGCCGCTATCGGCAATATCTCCCCCCTGCAATATCTTCAAAAGGGTTGATTTTCCGGCTCCGTTTTTGGCCACAAGTGCCACACGTTGACCTTGTTCTATTCCAAAACTGATACCCGAGAATAATTGCTTATCTCCATAAGCTTTGTATAGATTTTCAACGGATAATAGGTTCATAATAGACGCAAAGGTAGCACAGGAAAGTTATAAGTCAGGAGTTATAAAGGCATAAGGGGAGCCCTAAACATAATAAATTGAGAAAAGTTGCGTTATAGTTTGTAGTAATAATGTTCTTTAAATCCTATTACTATGAAAAGATATACCTTTTTTATAGCCCTTTTTGTAGGGCTTGCCGTTTTTCTGATGCGTTGGTTCAGAGCCTTCACACCAATTGAAAATTACGAGGTGCATTTTCTTCCGTTATTCGGAATTTATTTCGGAATGAGAATACATTTTAAAAAACTTAAAATGGTCAATCCTGATTATCCGGTAAAATTTATTCCCACCTTTTGGCTGGGACTTCAGATGAGCCTTATTGCTGCAATTTTTACCGGTGTATTGTGTTTACTGTTTGTTCCGTATTCTGCCGACACAGTCAAATATTTTTCACCGTTGCACTTACACACTATTCCATTTACAAGCACCGCAGCATATGGAATATTGGTATCGATACTTTGTTCCGCGGTTATTGTTTATTTCAAACCGATAAGAATAAAGCACGATACCAATTTCAAATTGCATACCGGGCACTTCGTTTATTAGAAGGCGAAGCGCAGATTCAGGTAGAAACTTCTTCCACGGGTTGTGTACCCTAATATTTCCGAATAAGTAGTGTTAAAAAGGTTTTCACCTTTGGCAGTTATCGAAAATTGTTTGCAAATTTCATACGAGGCGGAAGCATCCAGTAAGGTATAATCGCCTACGTTAACAAATGCCAACGCGCCATATGGACCTAAAGAATAGTCGTATTGAGCATCGTAACGGTCACCTACATAGCGGGCATGCAGCGTAAGTGCAAGTTTTTGAACCGGATGCCATACCAGGCTGAAGTTAGCTAAAGCCCCCGGGCGGCGCAACAGGCCGGTACTGGTTGACGGGCCATTAAGAAATTCACCTCCATCATAGATTTGAACCCAATCGCCATGTGTTTGCGACAGGTCAATATTGTTAGGATCATACTTTAGGGTACTAGATAGCAAACTTACATTCCCGGTCATATCGAGGGTTGGAGAGAGTTTTAGAAACACATTCATTTCAAATCCGGAAGTAATTTCCTGCCCAAGGTTTAAATAAGTATCTCCCAGGTTATAACCGTAACCCAGTGAATCGATAGGCTTTGCTTTACTCCATAACGTCACATAATCAATATGATTATTTACTACCGTTTCAAACCATGATACAGTGATGAACAGGCTATTTGAAACCTTACGTTTTATACCTACCTCAAATGAACCTGAGGTTTCCGGAGTAAGTTTGCTATTGCCAAGAGTAACGGAAGTTGATAGCGAATCTCCATATTTATTTGGAGCATACAATTCATAAAGCGAAGGGGTGCTGAAACCGGTGGAGTAGGAGAGATACAGGGTAGTATTCGGATTGAGTTTGTAATAAGGATTCAAATCATAACTCACATTGTTACCTGAAAGCGAGGTAGAGGTATAGCGGATTCCCAACAATAAAGAAAACGGTGATAGTTTTGAATTGAGTATTCCTCCGTTAACATCGGCCTGTGCGTATCCGCTATTGGTAGTTTGTTTTGGTTTTAACGCATCAAGACTGGTTACATAAGTGGTATCTCCATAAAAAGAAGTTCCGGAATAATCAAAGGTATTCTCGCTCATGGTTTCAACCCTCTGCTCTGCACCAATAATAAAATGACAGTTTTTTATATCCTCATTGATTTGAAAGCGATTACTTATAGACGTACCGGTATAGAAGTCATTTGCGGCTGAAACATCGCCGTAAGCGTCAATCGTATCAAGTCCTTGAGTGTATATCCGGAAATCGTGCGAGTATGAGCCGGTGTACTGGAAACTGAGATTATTATTGAGTTTGTATGTTGCACCATAGGTATAGAAGTCCCTTACAAAATGGTCCATTGCATTTTTTAAATCGGTAAATGCTGATGCGTCGGCATCCGAATTTTGAATGGTGTTTTTATACTCTGCATATATATCCCAATTTTTGTTATAAAAACCAATTTTTGCAAAAGGATCCGCCTTATTAAAATTATCCCTGTCAGGGTTCATTTGATACGACAGCGGATGCGTTATGGTATCCACAGTAGCATTAAGGCCTTTATCATCTATGCGGTCGTACCCGCCGGTAAGATAGAAACCGTTTTTGAAAGTATAATCAACCACTACATTTTCCTCAAAGTCGGAAGTCTTGGGGCCGAACTCTCCGCCTGTAACTGATGCAGATAAGTGTATACCAGGTGTGTAATTTTTTTTGGTGATGATATTTATTACTCCACCTATTGCCGATGAACCATATAGTGTAGAATGAGAGCCTCTTACAATTTCAATTTTATCGACATCTGACAGAGATAATTCCGAAAGATCAATTTCGCCATGGTCGGTTGAGGGGTCTGTTAGAGGCACTCCATCAATCATTATGGATGTGTGATTATTATCTGCTCCGCGGAGAAATAAACTTTGAATGGCTCCCGGATTTTGTCCTGTCCCTACAATAAATATTCCTTCCTGTTGGGAGAGGAGTTCGGCTACAGTATTGACTCCAGGTTGTTTTAAATCGTCTCCCGAAAGTACAGTTACACTCCGGCCAACGTCCATAACATCCTTTTCACTTCGGGTGGCCGTAATAGTTACTGTTTTAATGGAATCAGAAAGGCTTTTGGAACTATCTGATTTGGTTTGTGCTGAGGCAAATGAGCAGACAAATGCGCCTGCATAAAAGAATAGAGTGGTTAACTTTTTCATAATGTTACATTTTTGTTTGTAACACTTCAGGCAAAAAAAGAAATAGAAAAATCTCCCGTCTTTCCACTCCTCGCTCTTTACCCGAAAGCGTTGAATTAATTATTTGTGCCTTGGCAGGTCTTCTGACTCGCTCTGTTTTTGAGGCCTTCCCGTCCGCCTTGGCGGATAGTGGCAAAAAGAATTCAAAAACATTTCTAAGAGCTTACAGCAGCGGGAACTGTCCGGGATTTACACCCGATTCCCTTTTAATCCGTCCCGAATTTAACCAGGAACGAAACCATTGCGGGGCAAATGTAATAAAAGATTTTAGTCGGAGCCCGACCGGCAATTATTTATTGCCCTTTTGGTAGGATGATGACTTTGTCATCCTGAGCATAGCGAAGGATCTCTTTTATATATGAGATTCTTCACTTCGTTCAGAATAAGAATCTCACTTACTAGGAAATTAGAATGGTTTTTACAATATTTTAACACCCATTCCGTCTGGCATAGTGTTATATTTGCCATACACTAACCCAAAAAACTAAACACAATGAAAAAATTATTTTTAGCCATAGCCATTGTTGGTATGACTGGCTTTGCTTTCGGACAACAAGTGGCATCTGCTTCTAAGGATAGCAAAACATCCACCAAAACCTGCACCACCGATAAAAAATGTTGTAAAAAAGGCGGTTCTTGCACCAAGGATAGTAAGAAAGCCAGCGCAACTTCTACTACCACTACAAGCGACAAGAAATAATTGCTGGTTGGATTAAAATGGAAAAGTCCCGGATTAGGTTCCGGGACTTTTTTGTTGTATGAATCTCTATAAATGAGTTTGTCATTCTGAACGGAGTGAAGAATCTCTTATACAAAAGAGATGCTTCGTTCCTCAGCCTGACAAAGGCACAGGTTACTTCTTAATCGCAAATCCAATTCCCTTACGGTGGCGGATTTCAAAGAAATCGAAATCATTGATGTTTTTCTCTTTAAATTTGTTCCAGACACCCTGCAGGTTATAGCTTTCGGGCATAATATCATCAAACAAAATGATGCCACCCTTTGCTGCATGGGAAACAACGTTATCCAGATCTTTGGTTGCAATTTCCACAGTATGGCCACCATCCACTAAAATATAATCGAATTTTTTATCAGGATTTTCAGCAAAATATTCCGGCACTTTAACGGTAGAATCACCTGAAATGAATTTTATTTTGTCGGTCTTGATATTAAATGCAGTGAGATTCTTACGGACTTTATCGGTCGATTTTTTTTCTACGTAATTGCCTATCCATTTGGTAAATCTTTCCGAAATATTGATGTTTCGCTTTTTGCCCATTAGCTTCGAAAGCATGGTAGCAAAAGGCGTTGTACTCACATATTCCCTCCACATATCAAAACTCAGTACTTCCTCCACTTTATCATAGTCTTCTTTGGAATAGACGCAGAGCAAAGCAATTAGGGAACCACCGGAGCGGGTGCCTATTTCAAGAATTCGTTTGGGTTTGCGGGTAGCGCCTACCCATGATTCCACCATATTGCTTTCGAGGAAAATACCATTTCTCGACAAGGTGGTTTCATTGGAAAGGTCCTGCCAATAATAGTCGTTAGGGTCAAGCTGCGCCAGCTTTTTGCCATTGGACAGCAACAGGTCTTTATATTTTAATATATCCTGGAAGTCTTTTTCATCCAGGTTGTGAAGTTTCTCCATGAAAGTATATGTTTTTCAAAAGGGTGCAAAGATAAGAAAAGGGATTTTGTAACGCTTTTGTTTTTCTTAGCGAACCTTTGCGGGCTGTTTCTTAGCGACCTTTGCGGTTTCTGTATTGTGAGAAATAAAGGCAGAAACCGCAAAGGACACAAAGTTAAAAGGCACACAAAGTTCGCAAAGGGATAGGCTTATTTTAT
>DATHNK010000256.1:0-10062 GCA_035486075.1 Bacteroidia bacterium | reverse complement strand
CGGAAACCGCTCTTCAAAAATTCCATCCCGCATATAGTATAGCTGATTCCCTCCTTGCCACAAATCCGGAGGATACCTCAGCTATAAGTTTACGAAAGGATGTATATGCGGCGGCCATGCAAAAAACGGCAGATTCATTGTTTGACACAGCCCAGCGTCAAACTACCCGGAAACAATTTGCTCCTGCTGAAGTAATTGCTAAAAAATTAACGCTGGAATATCCAACCAATTCCGATTATAAAATATTATGGAGCAGGTTACTCGCATTCAGGCACAAGGTCGATACATCGAAAGTGATGCTTTACCAGGTTGTAGAGGCGGAACCCAAAAACCTGGAAGCCTATGATGCACTCGCCGATGATGAGCTTGTTACCAATAATTTTAAACGCTCGCTTACGCTTGCCGATACGGGGATAGCTTTACCGGTGAAAGGAGACCGCACCTACCTGGTAATTACCAAAGCCAGCGCACAGGATAACCTGGAAGATTATTATGGCGGATTGACCACCCTTGATACCCTGGTGAAAAATCATCCGGAAATTACGGAGGCTGCGGATATGGAGAAAATTATAAAGGGCCATATTCTGCAGAAAAAAGCCGATTCGCTTTTTAATGTTGCGCAGAAGGAAGCCGAAAAAAAAAATTACATTGACGCACAACCCATAGTTGATACCATTACAAAATGGTTCCCGAACAATACCGACTATATGATTTTCAATGGAAGGGTATATTCATGGGAAGGTAAATATGATACAGCATTAGCAATTCTGCATGGTGTAATTAAAAAAGATCCCCATAATCTGGATGCCTATGACGCGCTTACAGACGCTGACCTATGGAAAAAAGATTTTGCCGGAACCGTAACGGATTGTGATAAAATACTGCAAGATTCCATTTTCATCAGATATCCTTCCATGCTAGCGCATAAAAAGGATACGGCTTTGATGAAACTGGATACAACCAAAAAGGATACAACAGATCTATACAAATTAATAAAAAATTCTGCCAAAAAGGATACATCCAAATTGGGTAAAGACACTGCTAAAGTGGCTAAGGATACCGATGCCCGGAAGTATTATTCCATATTTATGCTGAAAAGAGCGCACGCTTTGTTTGATTATGAACATTACCGCGAGTGCGTGAACACACTGGATACTATGCGTAAAGTTGACTCCACTAACAAAGAAGCCAATGACTTGCTTACGGAGGCCAAAATTAAAATGCTGAAAAATACAATTCAGGTAGGTTACCTGCTTAATGTCTTTAACAATGCCCCTTTCGGCCCGTGGGATTATACCTGGATCCAATATACACGCAATATTGATCATTGCCCGGTTTCTGCAAAAATAACTTATGGCTCTATTTATGGCCTGCCTGTGGGCTGGAGGCAAGGGGTGCAATTTGAAGTTGGCGCGTATCCATCCATAACAAGAACCACTTCCGCAGACGTAACAGTTGCCTATTCCAATAATTTTGCCGTATTCCCCCAATGGCAAATTGCTGCTGATATTATTCAAAGGCTTCCGCTGGGTTTTGAAGCATCAATTGGCGGAATTTATATGCATTTTATTGATGTGGTTGATAGCCCTGCCACAGCGCCTCAGGATGTATGGATCTTCGACCCGTATATTGGATACTATATTGGTGAGAATAAATGGCAGCTTTCATACAGGCCTTACTTTGCCTATAAAGCGCCAAGTATTTACATAACACATACGGCTGTTTTAAGGCATTTCTTTGGTAATCCGGAAACATGGGTAAGCCTTTACGGCACATATGGCACATCTCCGTTTGTTGACTATTACTTCCCTAGCCCTATTGCCACAAAGGTTGAAATGATAGGAGTGGATTACCAAACCAGGTTGCCCCATAACTGGCTTATATGGCCAATGGTATCGTATGAATATTTAGATTATTACCCGCCAACTAACCAATTCGGAAACATGTTCTATTTTCAAATAATATTAACTAAGCGATTCTAATGAAAATAGTAAGGAATTTATTCGTACTTGTTTTGCTGTTTGGTATCGGCTATTTCCTTGTAAAGGTGAGTCGTGACAAAGGGAATTTTATACCAACGCTTATCCCTGAAGATAGTGTGTTTAAATTTCCTAACCTGGTTGGGCCGATGGACAGCACCGTCATTAAACCGATGCACAGGACTTCCTGGAAGAAATATGCAACAGGAGAAGGTTTTGGGATAGCCGTCCTGTTAACCGATACAAGTGTTAATTCCAATTGGTTGGGGATAGTTCATGCCTTTAAAAGTTTTGGCATACCGTTCCGGCTATATACAAATGTTGACAGTGCGCTGCAGCATGATGTGGTGTATGTGTACCCTACTATCAATGCATCTATGGATGGAAGCATGCTTGCAAAACTGGCGCAGTTCCCGCAAAAAGGCGGCACACTTATTGGGCAGGACATTGAAGGCGGACTTAGCCAGGTGTTTGGTTTTACAGGCATGTATGGTTCCACTACTAATTTTAAAATACAGATCAAGGATATAAATAATCCGGTATTGAAGGATTTTACCGATTCCAAAGAAAGGGAGATCAGTTTAGGAAACCCCGAAACATATAAGGAATGTGTGGGAACCTATGGATACATCGGGTTATTTGGCAAACCTTTAATGGCTTACCCGAATGGCCAGGCATTTATGACGGAAAGAGATTACCCGGGCGGTGGCAGAGCTTATGCGTTTGGAACAGATCTGGGCTTCTTTACATTAATGTGTCATAACGAAATGAGTTATGATGCCTTCAGAACCTACGTCAACAGCTACGAACCTACGCTGGATGTACTTATCCGAATTGTGAAAAATATTTATATCTCCGGCTCGAAAACAGCTATAACCCTGGGTACTGTTCAGGATAATAAGAAACTGACCGTGTGTATTACACATGATATTGACTATTCCCGCTCCATGTTCAACTCTATTGATTACGCAAAACTTGAAAAGTCGAGAAACGTAACAGCCACTTATTTTATTCAAACAAAATATATACACGACTGGAATGATGATGCTTTTTATAATGATTCCGCTATTGGAACGCTTAAATTTTTAGACTCCCTGAAGATGGAAGTGGCGAGCCACTCTGTTTCACACTCGCGCATGTACAAGGATTTTCCAATGGGTAAAGGCAATGAAAAGTATCCATCTTATCATCCTGTAGTACATTCAAAATTTGTTACTTCCGGTGGTACAGTTATTGGCGAATTGCGGGTAAGTAAATTTTTATTAGAGAATTTCATAAAAGACCAGCCCATCGTATCCTTCCGTCCGGGGCACTTGTCATTACCTTTTTCACTTCCGCAAGCATTGGAAGGTACGGGGTTCAAATACAGTTCTGATGTTACAGCCAATGATGTATTAACGCATATGCCCTATCAAATGAATTATAACAGGAATTATGACGAGGAGATGCCCGTTTTTGAATTCCCTATTACCATTGAAGATGAAGAGCTCCCTGAAATGGATAAGCGGTTGGATTCTGCTATGTGTGTGGCTCATAAAATTAGTAAATACGGAGGATTATGGTGTACGCTTATACATCCTAACATTACAGGTTTTAAATATAAATTTGAAGTAGGCCTGCTGGACAGTTTGCAAGGCATTGCTCATATCACTACTATGCGCGACTTTGGCGATTGGTGGGCTGCACGTAACAATGTACGCTATTACATACGTAAAAATACTACAGGATATGAATTGCATATTACTACCCCGGCTCCTATGAGTGACCTTACGTTTTTTGTGCCTCCTGCCTGGGTTGCCTCCCCGGGACAGCCAACACAGCAAACAGGAAATTCAGTGCTTGTGAAGAATATAACCAATGGAATGACCATTAATTTCACGGAAAAATGAGCGCTCAAAGTACAGCAATAAATATTGCAAACTCAGTGAACTATCCTTTCGCCCACCAGATCGAGGGTATTATTGTGTTCCTTATTTTGTTGTTTACATATTCTTCCCTGATACTTTTTCTGGCCGTAATTATTTTGCGCATTCGTAAAAATCATTTTGAGAAGCGAACGGAATTCCTGAAAAATAAATTGAACGGCACCATCATGAGTGCTGCATTCGCTTCATCCGACGATGAATTGAATGAAGTTATATTGCAGGCAAAACCCGAATTCTCTAAAAATATCAGAAGTTCCAGTGAAGGGCAGGTTATGATTAACGAGGTGCTGAATATGCACCGAAGCCTGAGCGGACAGTCGAAAAATAATTTATCGAAGCTTTTCCAGGAGACTTGCCTGATGACGTATACCATGCGGAATATGGCGAATGAAAATTGGCACGTAAAAGCATCGGCTATAAGGGATCTGTCGCAAATAAACGCAGAAATGCACATTCCGCGTATTGAAAGATATGCAATTCATCATAATATCTATTTACAGCAGGAAGCCCAGATTGCACTGGTAAACCTCAAAGGCTATGACGGGCTTGATTTTTTAAACAAACTGAAGAATGCCCTTTCCGACTGGCAGCAGATAAATATTTTGGATGTGCTGCGTAAACTGGATAAGGATAAAGCGCCCGATTTCAGCCAATGGCTGACACATAAAGAAGATACAATAAAACTGTTTTCGATCCGCCTCATTCACTTTTTTCAGCAAAGTTACAATACGGACAAACTGGAAGAATTTACCCATAGTGAAAATAAACTGTTAAGAAATGAAGCTGTAGCCGCGCTTCAGAAAATGAAACCGGGCAGCCATTTTACAATACCAAATACGCTTAGCGCATGATTCTTACATTAGAAATAATCATCTGGATAATATTTGTATTCACCCTGTTCATTATGGGGTCTTATCTTGCCCTGGCGTATCTATCGTATAAGGCGTTGAGGGTGTATTTTACAAAAAACAGTTTCTCCAATTTCAATACAATTCTGAATTCCCCGCTTGCGCCACCTCTGTCTATTGTATCGCCTGCTTTTAATGAAAGTAAAACCATTGTTGATAATGTAAGGACGCAATTGGCATTGCACTATAACGAATATGAAGTTATTCTTGTTAATGACGGAAGCTCGGACGATTCCCTGCAAAAGCTGATAACCAATTTTCACCTGGAGAAAAAGGATATAAAAATACCACAGCATTTGCCAACAAAAGAAGTGCTGGGGGTTTATAAATCCACCAACCCTGCTTACAAACGGTTAATTGTTATTGATAAGGTAAATGGCGGCAAGGCCGATGCTTTGAATGTGGGTATAAATGCTTGTACAACTGACTTTGTAACCTGTATTGACGTGGATTGCGTATTGGAACAGGACTCTTTGCTGAAAATGATCAAGCCTTTCCTGGATCGTACCGATAATAAGCGGGTAATTGCCAGCGGCGGTGTGGTACGTATTGCGAACGGATGCGTTATTGAAAATGGAAAATTAGTGAAAGTGGAAGTGCCTGAAAGTTTCCTGCCCCGTGTGCAGGTGCTGGAGTATATCCGTGCTTTCTTATTGGGAAGAATGGCCTGGGCCAGGCTGGACGGACTGCTTCTTATTTCGGGAGCATTCGGTTTATTCGATAAGGAAATTGTTATTAAGTGCGGAGGATATACCTTAAAAACAGTGAGCGAGGATATGGAACTGGTTGTGCGGATGCGCCGTTATATGCACGAGAACAACAAGCCCTATGTGGCAACATATATACCCGATCCGCTTTGCTGGACGGAAGTTCCCGATTCATACAAAATTCTTGGCAACCAACGCAGCCGCTGGTCGCGTGGAAATGTAGAAACACTATGGATACACAGGAAAATGTTTTTCAATCCGCGTTATGGAAGGTTGGGGTTATTAAGTTATCCATACTGGTTTATATTTGAATTCCTGGCTCCTATTATTGAATCGGTAGGTATCATCTTCACGTTGATCCTTGCTTATATGAATCTTATAAACTGGAATTTCTTTTTCCTGTTGCTGTTGTTTTGCTACACATTTGCTATTCTATTTTCCATGCTTGCCATTATGGCGGAGGAAGAGACTTTCCACGAGTACAAAAAAATGTCCGATTATTTCAAGCTTATTTACTCGGTTTTATTGGAGCCTACATTCTTCCATCCATTCATTACTTTCTCCGCTATCCGCGGATATATTGGGGTAATGTTCGGTAAGAAAAGCTGGGGCAAAATGACGCGCAAAGGATTTGGAAATACGAAACAGGAAAGCGCCCTGGCGAAAAAGATGGCGGCAGCAAAGCCCAAGACAGCTTGATCTGAAATTATTTACTGAGTAAGTCAAATTTTATTTCTGCATGGATTCCCAAATAATAACACTGGAAGAATTTAATGTAGCAGGAATTTCAGTTCGTACCACCAACCAAAATAGCCAATCAAAAAAGGATATCGGGCAACTCTGGGGTAGATTTATGAGCGAGAACATTGCCTCAAAAATTGTTAATAAAGTCAATGGAGATATTTATTGTATATACACAGATTACGAAAGCGATTATATGGGTGCTTATACTACTATTCTTGGGTTTAAAGTTGATTCTGTTGGAAATATAGCAGAAGGATTAATTACAAAAACCATTCCTGCATGCAGCTATCAACCATTCATATCCATGGGTAAACTACCGGAGAGTGTATTGAACACCTGGAAATATATTTGGGAGTCGGGTATTAAAAGGAAATACCTGGCAGACTTTGATGTCTATCCACCAAATTCATTTAGTTCAGGAAACCCTGTCGTTGAAACCTATTTGTCAGTCTGAGTAGTATTTTATTTCAAAATACTTTCTACCGCCCAAAGAGCCGTAACACTTATAAAAATCCACAGTATTACGCCTTGAAGCAAGGGTTTATACCCGACCGACTTCAGCATGGTATAAGAAGAACCCGCGCCAATCAGGAATAAAGTCAGGGTAAGGCCAGCTTTGGCAGCCATTGTAAGGTAGGGAATGGCAGGAGCTATGAAAGGAACATATGTTCCGACTATCATGGCAATAATAAAATAAATAATAAAGAAAGGTATCTTGACTTTGGCAGGTCTTTGTCTGAAAATAATGGAGGTGGCAATGGCAAGCGGAACTATCCAAAGGGCACGGACCAACTTAACAGTGGTAGCTGTCTGCAAGGCCTCCGCTCCATATTTACTGGATGCCCCAACTACAGAACTAGTATCGTGGATGGCTATGGCAGCCCATATTCCAAACTGATGCTGGCTTAAATTCAATGCATGGCCTATCAACGGAAAAATAAAAAGGGCTATGGAATTAAGTATGAAAACCGTTCCCAATGCAACGGATGTTTGTTTTTCCTCTGTATTTAAAACTTTTGAAATGGCGGCAATGGCGCTGCCTCCGCAAATAGCTGTGCCGGACGAAATAAGGTGGGAAGTTTTGGGGTCGATTTTAAATAACCTGCCTAGGCCATATCCAAGCAATAAAGTAGTTAATATGGATATGGCAGAAAATATGATCCCTTCTTTGCCGGCATTAATGGCAGTGATGCAATTCATACCAAAACCTAAACCCACAACTGATACCTGCAATAAGATCTGCGTTGCTTTGTGGTTGTATTGCCTATATGGGTGCCCTGTAGTTTGGGCCAGTATTAAGCCAATTAAAAGAGCTATGGGTGGGGTTAACCAGGGGGTTAGGCATGCAGCGGCCGCAGTAATGAATACTATCTTTGAGATAAGTGGATATGCGTTCCCAAACCTTGTAATGTGTTCTTGTTTTGTTTCTGACATGCGTGTTTTGGTGTCGCAAAAGTAGGGTTATTTGTTTACGATTTGCGTCACTTGGCGAAAAGCCTAACTTTGCACCACCAAAAAACAAATGCCATGCAAATAGACTTAAGAAGCGATACCGTAACACGCCCAACACCTGCCATGCTTAAATTTATGTTCAATGCAAAAGTGGGCGATGATGTATTCCATGAAGACCCATGCATTAATGAGCTGGAAAAAAAAGCTGCTGCCATATTTGGTAAGGAAGCAGGCATATACTGCCCGTCCGGAACGATGACCAACCAGACGGCAATAAAAGTCCATACCCAACCGGGCGATGAGTTGTTATGCGATGTTACTGCTCATGTTTATAATTACGAAGGAGGAGGAATAGCATTTAATTCGGGTGTACAATCTAAACTAATACCCGGCGATAATGGACGGTTTACCGCTAAACAATTAGAATTGGCTCTTCACCCTTATGCTGACTGGCTGCCTCGTACTTCGCTTGTAACCATTGAGAATACCAGCAACCGAGGTGGAGGAACGTATTACAGGTTAAAAAATGTAAAAGAAATTGCTGCTGTTTGCAAAAAAAATAATTTGGCTCTGCACCTTGATGGTGCAAGGATTTTCAATGCGCTTACTGAATCGGGCGACAGCCCAAAAGATTTTGGCAAACTATGCGATTCCATTTCTGTCTGTTTTTCTAAAGGTCTTGGTGCGCCTGTTGGTTCAGTATTACTCGGCAGCGAAGAATTGATAGCCAAAGCCAGGAGAGTGAGAAAGCTTTTTGGCGGAGGGATGAGGCAAGGAGGATATTTGGCTGCCGCTTGTATTTATGCACTCGACAATAATATTAAAAGGCTGAAAGAAGACCATCAGCGGGCAAAACGTATTGCAGATATTCTGCAAACGAAAACTTACGTAACAAATATGCTTCCGGTAGAGACCAATATCATCATCTTTTCATTGGATGCCTCCATGCCGGCAGATAAATTTACAAATGCGTTGAAAAAAGATAATATCCTTGTATCTATGATTGGCAACAATGCCCTGAGGATTGTAACTCATTTAGATTTTGATGATAAAATGTTAAAAGTGGTAGAATCATCTTTAAAGAAAATAAAATAAGAATGGCTTATACGTTTTATAATTCAGAAGTAGTTGAGATTATTGATGTAACTCCTCTGGTCAAAAGGTTTTTCTTTCAGATACCTGAAATGGAGACTTTCAACTTTGCACCCGGGCAGTTTGTGCAGCTGGATCTTCCTATTGAATCCAAAATAAAAACCCGTTCCTATTCTATAGCATCTGCTCCCGAGGGCACAAATATTATTGAACTTGTAATCTCTCTGAATGCGGAGGGCTTAGGAACCCCTTACTTGTTCAATGAAATAAAAGTAGGTTCTAAATTGCCACTTTCACAACCTGCCGGTAAGTTTATGAAACCACCTGTTGCAACCGATGTGGATATTTGTATGGTGTGTACAGGTACCGGTATAGCGCCTTTCCGTTCGTTCCTGAAAGACCTGATCCATAAAAATACTCCTTACAAAAAAATTGATCTGATCTTCGGTACCCGTTATGAAAAGGACGTTCTTTATATGGAAGAAATGGAGGCTTTGAGCCAAACCTTGCCGGGCTTTAGTTTCACTACAGTACTGTCTAGAGAACCAAATCCAAGTATTGGTAAAAAGGGCTATGTACATCAGGTGTACCAGGAATTATATGCTGATAAACGTCCTGCTAACTTCTATCTCTGTGGCTGGAAAGTGATGATTAAGGAAGCCATCCAAAACCTGCAAGATATGGGCTATGACAAGAAAGCCATCAAGTTTGAGTTGTATGATTAATTATTGTCTTTCAGTAGTGGAAGGCAGTTAGGTTTACCCAAGCGTATTATCAATTTAGGGTTAAAAAGAATCGAATATGCTTTACCATAATCTCCAGGATTGTAGTTGAACTTAACTCCATTCCCAAATGTTACCATATCCTGACCTCCATTACCGGTGTAATTTAAATTATAGGTACCCATAAAACCCAGAGAAATGCAAAAGGTGTTTGACAACGGTATATAAAGCCCTATACTCAAAGCTAACCCTGAGGTCAGATTGTTTACATTACCAACCTTCGAAACAGCATTAGCAGGGTCATTTGTACTTGAAACATAGTAATAGTGGTCTCCAGAAAGGGAAAGGGATTGCTGAGAAATAGTTCCCGATTCTGAAGCATTTAAAAGGAATCCAAAAATTAGCCCGCCCTGTAAATCTAATCCCACTTTCCCCGGGTCTGGAGTTACAAGACGAAACAATAATGGCAGTTGCACATAGCTAAAAGAATAGTTTATTCCTTGGGTAGAGTAAATTATATTGCCCGTATTGGA
>DATHNK010000255.1:0-6337 GCA_035486075.1 Bacteroidia bacterium | reverse complement strand
CATAGGAAGGCTTTTCAGCAGTTCGTTGAATAATTCCAATTGTTCCAGTTCGGAAATTGCTTCCATGTTTTGCCTGCCGAAGTAGGAAATATTGTCCTGAATTACTTCATTGCAAAAGGAATGGAAGGTATGTATATTCACTCTGTAAGCTGCAGGGCCAATAAGGCTGAATAACCTGTTGCGCATTTCAACACGGCCTGTATCGGTATAAGTTAAACATAGGATACCATGTGCCGGAGTGTCGGTCTGCTGCAGTATTTTTCCAATTCGGGTAGCAAGTATTTGAGTCTTGCCTGTTCCGGGGCCTGCGATAACCAATACAGGGCCTTCAATATTTTCAACGGCCTGTTTCTGGGCGGCATTTAGCTTTTCAAATGCTTCGGAAAAAGCTAATTCATATTGCGATGGAAATTTTGCCATGGTGTTATGGTCTCAACTCAAACTTTTCTCCGAGATATAATTTACGGGCTTCGGGGTCATTGGCTAACTCTTCTGTTGTACCGGCTTTTAAAATCCTTCCTTCGTAAAGCAAATAGGAGCGGTCGCAAATTGACAAAGTTTCATGCACGTTATGATCTGTAATAAGGATGCCGATATTTTTTCTTTTCAAGTCTCTAACTATCTTCTGTATATCCTCCACTGCAATAGGGTCAATACCGGCGAAAGGTTCATCGAGTAATATGAATGAAGGATCTACAGCCAGGCACCGTGCTATTTCGGTTCTTCTTCTTTCGCCTCCTGAAAGCACATCGCCACGCGCATCACGAATATGTCCCAGCCCAAACTCTTCCAGCAGTGATTCTACTTTCTTTTTCTGGTCTTCTTTGGAAAGGGATGTCATTTCAAGTACCAGCTTCAGGTTGTCCTGCACACTTAATTTACGGAATACCGAAGGTTCCTGGGGTAAATAGGATATACCCATAGTTGCCCTTTTATACATAGGCTCCCCGGTGATAGGTTTATCATCTAAATATATTTCACCTGCATTGGGTTTAACTAACCCTACAATCATATAAAAAGTGGTTGTTTTGCCGGCACCGTTTGGCCCCAACAAACCAACAATTTCACCTTTCTTAACCTCTACGGAAACGTTATTTACGACTGTGCGCCGTTTGTATTTTTTTATAAGTTCGGATGTACGTAATATCATCGTTAAAAAGTGAATTCAAGTGAGCCCATTATTGCAAATTTTGAAACATTGGGATGGCTAAGATACGAAAGCCTCCAAAGTGCATCTACCCGTAATAGGTCAAAAATATTTTCAATACCTACCCCTGTTTCCGAATAGGGTTTATTATTAAGGGTATACATGTTGCTGGGAAAAAGAACGGTTTGCTCATTTGCCTGATTCACACTTCCGGCTAACCATTTATATGTTGCTACTTCTCTCCACTTAAGTTTACGCATTAGCGGGATACGGTTTAAAAATAAGCCTTCGAAATGATGCTCGGCAGTAAAAGCAAGGTATTGGTCGCTGGTAAATTCGTAGTAGTTCATCAGGTTGTAGGATGATCTGTCGAAAACATACGTTTCATTACCTGGGTGAAGAAACATTTCAAGATATGGTACATTGCCCCATATTTTACCCGATTCAACATTAAGGTTTGTTTTACCTAATGGATTAATATGAAGGACGTAACTTATTCCTGCCACTAACTTCTGGTATTTATAATCTCCGTTAAATATACCCTGGAGGCCTTTCGTATACCTTACAAGCAAGATAGGATATTTTGTCCCCAAAGACCTTCGGCTTACAGAGTAAATTACATATTTCTGGTTGAAAGACAGGTTGATGTTTATCTGCAACTCCGGGTCGTATATAATGTTTTTGCTGTCAAGGTCTCCGGGTGAAGTATACACCATGTAATTTAGGCCCTCAGTAGGCATAAAAACCTTATTATTAAAAGAGAATTTAAAATTAAGTCCGGTGAAAATATCCCTGTCATAAGAGAGCCTTGTTTCCTTAATTTCAGTGAGATTGGTAATAGGTTCTCTTGAAAGCAGGCTTGTGAGAATATTATCCTGATGGAAAAGCCTGTCGGAACGTCCAAGGATTTTTACATCATCATTATAGGATACGGCAATTTGCTGCCAGGGTTCTTTTGTAATAAACGCTTTGTATTCAATATCGTATTTCATTTTCTGGTCCTGTAGCCCATATGCGAGGTAGCCGCTCAGTTCATACCACTTGCTGAAGTTGTTACTTGTTCGTCCTCCAAACCGGAAACGATTACCCTCAACCGTATTATGGCTATAAAAATCTGTAATGGGGCCTATTTCAAAATCTCCCAGCGTTTTGTAGCCGGTTGCAAATAGCGTAATAGTATTCAGGGCATGACGGTAAATAGGAAGGGTTTGAAAAGTATCGACCATTGCATAGATATTCTTTTCATCTTTTGACAAAGGCTCCTGCCTAATGGAATCCCAATATCTGTTAGAACGATTGTTAGCACTGTCTTGCACCACAATTTTCTTAACCGGATTGTAAAATTTATTATCCTCGGGTTTATTTATCCGAAAACTATCATAAAGGGTAGTTTTTCTGCCGTACAACCCCATTCCTTTTCGGCTTAATCCGAAATCAACCACCAGTTTATTTTTACTGAGCATCCAGTATTTAGCATCAATATAAGAATACTCTTGTACTATATTGAAGTCTTGCACATAATTGAGGTTTGCATCTTTCGCAACAGTCATTTCTATTCTGAACAAAGCGAAAGTGGTATCGGTAATCCACATGTTGCCGGAAAAAGAGTATTCGCCATAATGCTTAGGCTTAAATTGTATTTGATAACAATAGTGGCCATTGATGTAGGAGCTATCAATCAAATAATACTTGTAATAACTTTTCCAGTTATCCGTTAAGGGGCTTACAAATTGCTGTGCAAAAAAAAGGAAGCTGTTTTTATAAATGTCTATTTCCTGGTACATATCTCCGGTAAACTGAGATATACTAGGGTTCTTGAATCCGGAGAATTTAGTGGCTTTTATGATCTCTTTTTTTACCGGGGGGCTGTTCTTGAAATAGATGTCGGATACTGACTCTGAGATAAATGTGGGCAGATAGGGCTTTTCTTTTATGTTGGAGCTGTCCACATAATTAAAAATAAAATTTATAGGTTTTAAAACCTTCTTCTTTTCATATTTTTTTGGAATGTTATTTAAGTCAAATTCCAGTTTATTATAAGCTTCAAACTGGTAGGCTTCGAATTGCCTGGGGTCATTGTCAGGTTTATGTTCCACCATTTTACGAAGTATTCTCCAGGCAGGATTTTCGCCGGGATGGATTAAAACTTCGTTCAGCTTTTGGGATTCTGATTCAAGGAAAAAGTTAATTACCTGGGTTTTGTTTTTTGCAATAGGTTTAGCTGCAAGTTTATATCCAACATAGGAAACTAAAAGTGAATCGGAACTTATTGTAGTTTCTATTTTATAGGCGCCATCAATATCTGTGCTTGTTCCTGCAGTAGTATTTCTAAGTAATAAATTTACAAAAGGCAGCGGCTCCCTGGTAACAGCGTCATAAACGGTGCCCGTAATAACTGTTTTTTGCTGGGCAAAAATAAATAACGGAAACACGTACAGCATGCATTGCAGCGCTCTTTTAAGTACTATTTTAAAGGGGAAAATTATCATTTCTAAATTGCATAGTTCATTCTAATCCCTTCATAGTGGAGTACCAATCAATCTTCAATGTTCATTAAATAACTACCATACCCGCTTTTCAACAATGGTTCTGCCAGTTTTCTGAGTTGGTTTCTGTCTATATAACCCATGCGGTAAGCTACCTCTTCAATACAGCCTATCTTAAGGCCTTGTCTTTCTTCAATAACTTGTACGAACTGGCTGGCTTGCATAAGCGAGGCAAATGTGCCTGTATCAAGCCATGCGGTACCCCTGTCGAGCACACTCACCTTTAGCTTACCCATTTTCAGGTATTCTTTATTTACATCCGTAATCTCATATTCACCCCGGGCACTCGGCTGGAGGTTTTTAGCTATATCAACTACCGAGTTATCATAAAAATATAAACCCGGAACAGCATAATTGGATTTTGGTTTTGCCGGCTTTTCTTCAATTGAAATTACTTTGTTGTTTTCATCAAACTCTGCAACGCCGTATCTTTCCGGATCGGAAACGTGATAGGCATATATTATTCCTCCATCGGGGTTATGGTTCGATTGGAGAAGCCTTCCAAGGCCACCTCCATAGAAAATATTATCGCCCAGAACTAATGCTACTTTTTCCTTTCCAATAAATTGTTCTCCGATTACGAATGCCTGTGCTAGTCCGTTAGGAACTTGCTGTTCAGCATATTCAAAATTGCAGCCAAAAGCTTTACCATCTCCAAGTAGTCTTTTGAATCCCGGTAAATCATGTGGGGTTGAGATAATTAGTATCTCATTGATACCCGTCATCATTAATACAGACAAAGGGTAATAGATCATCGGTTTGTCGTAGATAGGCATCAATTGTTTGCTCAGAGCCAGTGTTAGGGGATGAAGACGGGTTCCGGAACCGCCTGCCAGAATAATTCCTTTCATAGGTATTGGTTGAAAATATGGTACTAATCTACGAACTTAATTATTATAACTAAGTGACACTGTAAGTATTTTTAGATTTAACTCTATCTTTGGGGCAAATAATCAATGTTCATCTTATGAAATTTGCAACCAAAGCTATACATGCGGGTCAGGAACCTGATCCTTCAACCGGAGCTATAATGACTCCAATTTTTCAAACATCTACTTATGTGCAGTCTGCACCAGGCAAGCATAAAGGATTTGAATATTCCCGTACCCATAACCCAACACGGGAAGCTTTGGAAAAAAATCTTGCAGCGTTGGAAGAAGGTAAGCATGGCTTATGTTTCAGCAGCGGCATGGCTGCAGAAGATTGCGTTGCCAAGCTATTAAAACCTGGCGATGAGGTTATCTCTACCAATGATTTATATGGCGGTTCCTTCCGGATGTTCACCAAAATATTTGCCAATTATGGAATCAAGTTTCATTTCATTCCAATGGCAGACCCTAAGGAGGTAGCTAAATACATCAATAAGAATACTAAACTCATCTGGATTGAAACACCAACCAACCCAATGCTGAATATTATTGATATTAAAGCCATATCTGCTCTTGCCAAAAAGAATAAAATACTAGTAGCTGTTGACAATACTTTTGCTACCCCCTATCTCCAAACTCCCTTAAAACTTGGAGCAGATATTGTTACACATTCTGTCACCAAATATTTAGGCGGACATTCCGATGTTATTATGGGAGCCATTGTCTGTAATGATGATGCCTTATCTGAACAATTGCACTTTATACAAAACAGTTGCGGAGCTATTCCTTCACCACACGATTGTTTTCTGGTGCTGAGAGGCATAAAAACTCTACATATCCGTATGGACAGGCATTGCGAGAATGCAATAAAAGTTTGCAAGTTTTTGCAATCTCATCCTAAAGTGGATAAGGTTTATTTCCCGGGAATTCCAACCCATAAGAACCATAAAGTTGCCAAAGCGCAAATGCGGGGCTTTGGTGGTATGTTGTCTTTCACATTAAAGAAAGATGACATTAAAGAAGCCCACAGGGTTCTTTCTAAATTTAAAGTGTTTTCATTGGCGGAATCATTGGGAGGTGTAGAATCTTTAAGTGGACATCCGGCAACAATGACCCATGCGTCGATACCGAAAGAAGTACGTGAAAAATCAGGTGTGGTTGATTCGCTTATTAGGCTTAGCGTGGGCATTGAAGATATAGATGATTTGATTGAAGATTTGAAACAGGCATTGAAATAATTACGAATTAGAACAAAAAGGGATGATAGACTTAACAAATAAACGCTCCATGGTATGCGGAAGCACCCAAGGCATAGGCAAAGCATCGGCAATGGTGCTTGCAGGGCAAGGTGCAAGTATTACGTTGGTTGCACGTAATGAAGATGCGCTGAAAGAGGTTTTAAAAGAACTTCCTGCAAATGCTAATCAAAAGCACGATTACATTGTTGCTGATTTTAACCAACCGGAAGAGTTAAAAAAAAGTGTCGAGGCCTATCTTGCGAATGGAATTGAATTCCATATTTTATTGAACAACTCCGGAGGACCTCCTGGTGGTGAAATTATAAATGCCAAAGTGGAAGACTTTACCCAAACCTTCCAACGGCATTTAGTATGCAACCACATACTCACACAACTTCTTGTCCCGGGTATGAAGAAGAATAAATACGGACGGATCATTAATATTATTTCGACTTCTGTGAAGGAGCCTATTAAAGGCTTGGGTGTATCGAATACTATACGCGCCGCGGTTGCCAATTGGTCTAAGACCATGTCCAT
>DATHNK010000254.1:0-3972 GCA_035486075.1 Bacteroidia bacterium | reverse complement strand
TCATGTTGTGGGAAACAACCCCAAAACAAAAAAACCAGTAATGCAAGCTTTTTCATAGTATTTAATATGGAATAAAATTAAATAATTAAATGAAAGTGGAAGTATATTATTTACTCAGTTTTTTAATCACCTTCTCAACGCGGACCCGCTTGGTTTCTTTTTCTATATCATCCAGCCGTGAAGAGAGCACCTTTATAAAACCACTTTTGTATTTGTCACCAATAACCGGAATGGCATTTTCGGCATACATCGGTAGTTGATTGGTTGCCGCTGTTTGTAGTTGATCAAGCAAAAGCGCAAGGGCGGTATCATTGTATTCCTTTACAGATGCCAATTTCGTTAATATCCCTATTGCATGGTCTTTAGTAATTACAGAACCTGTATCCGATATTTTTAAAATGAGCGCCAGGTTTTTATAAATCCCTTTAGGATTGATGGATGCAATACAATCGAGGGCAGTCATCGCTCCCCACACAAGGCGGTTGTTTTTATTTGAAAGAAGTTCCAGGAATTCCTTATCATAATCAGCTATAAGTTCAGGCTTGCGTTCACCAATCTCATACAATGTCTTAACGCAATCGCTTTGCAGATTTTTATTCTCGTTGTTCAGGTTAGCCACTAATTCCTTTATAGCAGCTTTGTCATTTTTCGCGACAATTTGCTGCGCTAAATCCTTGTTGGGCTCAGTATCACGCCTTCCGATGGAGGAGGCCAGTTTGTTTAAAACGGTCATTTTATTTCTTCACATTACTCAAAAAATCAAATAACAATCTTACGCCAACTCCTGTTCCGCCTTTGGTTTTATAATCGTATGCTGAATCAAGAAAAGCAGGCCCTGCAATATCCAAATGTATCCATGGGTAGGAGGTGAATTTTTCTAAAAACTTTCCTGCGGTAATAGCTCCGGCAACAGGCCCGCCAATATTTTTCATATCTGCAATTTCCGTTTTCAAAAGGTCCCCGTATTCTTCCCACATCGGGAATTCTACCAGGCGCTCATTTACTTTTTCTCCGCTGTGTTTTAAAGCGTCAAATTCATTTTTACCGGCAGTTCCCATGGCAACAATTCCATATTTGCCAATAGCGGCAGCCGCAGCGCCTGTAAGGGTTGCAAGATCAATCGCCAATTCCGGATTATATTTCTTGCCATAACTCAATGCATCAGCAAGTATCAATCTCCCTTCGGCATCCGCATTCAGCATTTCTACGGTAGAGCCATCGTGCATAGTCAGGATATCTCCATTGGTATATGCGTTTCCACCGGGACGGTTATCTGTGGCGGGTGTAAGGCCAACTACCCAAACAGGCAAACCTGCTTTAGCAATGGCATACATGGTGCATCCTACAGTAGCGGCGCCGCCCATGTCACATTTCATATCTGCCATTCCCGCCGTAGGCTTCAGGCTTAAGCCCCCTGTGTCATACACCACACCTTTACCAACCAGCATATAGGGCTTTTTATTGACTGCATTCTTTGGTTTATATTCCATAATTGTGAATGTAGGTGGGTCAATACTTCCAAGGTTTACAGCTATAAGTCCCCCCATTTTCAATGCTTCAATTCTAGCTTTGTTCAGTACCTCCACTTTAAAGCCTGCTTCTTTTCCCATCTTTTCAAACTCTTTGGCCAATTGAACAGCATTCAGGTAATTGAGGGGAAGGTTTACTAATGTTCTCGCTTTTTCTGTGGCATCCACAACAATTTGCAGGTTCTGTATTTCTTTTGCTGTTACTTTTTTAGAATGAATAAGAATTGTTTTAAGAGAGTGTGCTAATTTTTTCGCATCCTTTTTCAATTGAATGAATTGGTAGTTGCCCAGCGCCATTCCCTCGGCAAAGGCCAAAATTTGTTCCGCATTTCCGGTTAGGTCAACTAAAGTGACTTGCTCCGCTTTGGCTGCATTAAAAACACCGCATGCTTTATTTCCCGCTTTGCGGAAGGCTTCCAGGGTATAATTTTCATTCTTTTTATCTTCAGCTATATAAATTAATATCCTGCGTTCATACTGGTTTATGTTGATGATATGCTCTTCGGCCTTGATTTGTTTATTTACGAAATCCGCTTCTGCTTTAGATAATCCCTGCTTTGCAAAATCGCTTTTAGCCGTGCCAATAAGTATAAGGTTATCTTTTGAACTTACGTTTTGTGTTGATTTGATCGTTGTCATAGTTTGTTTTATTGGTGTGCAAAATTATAGAAACAGCAAGACTTTAAAAGGCAGCCTGACCGAAAGTAATCAACAATAAAGCTGCAAAAGCAATAATATTATCATGTTCATTTATGATATTCATCATCAAGGGAGGTTCTCGTAATATTGAATTTTGTCGCATATTTGTAAAAACATGATAAATAGATTTGAAAAGACCATTCCTAACTTAATAGATATTATTGAATTAAATGCACCATCTATGTTGAAAAGAGAAGAATCGCAAAAATTATTTGAAATTGCAAAAACGCATTTTCCGGGAGGGGTGAATTCACCTGTACGTGCTTTTAAAGCCGTAGGCGGAACCCCATTGTTTATTGACCAAGGAAAAGGTTCGCATATATGGGATGCTGATGGCAATGAATTTATTGACTATTGCTGCTCATGGGGCCCCTTGATATTGGGCCATGCCCATCCGGGGGTTGTTCAAAAGGTAAAAGAAACTGCTGAAAAAGGTTTGTCATTTGGCGCACCTACAAGGCTCGAAAATGAACTGGCTGATTTGATCATCAAGAACCATCCGCATATTGAAAAAATGCGTTTTGTAAGTTCAGGTACCGAGGCATGCATGTCAGCGATTAGGCTTGCGCGGGGCTACACCGGAAGAGATAAAATTATTAAGTTTGAAGGATGCTACCATGGACACTCTGACTCACTATTAGTAAACGCGGGTTCAGGTTTAGCAACCTTCGGTATATCTTCATCAGCCGGTGTGCCGGAAGCATTTGCAAAAGAAACTATAGTACTTCCTTTGAATGATATAGAGGCTGTAAAACATGCTTTCAATCATCATAAGCATGATATTGCAGCCATTATTATTGAGCCTATTCCAGCAAACAATGGCCTGCTGCTGCAAAAGAGAGAGTTCCTGGAATTCCTTGCAGACATATGTTCGGTAGATGGTTCACTGCTTATCTTCGATGAAGTTATTTCCGGTTTCCGGATTGGTTTTTCGGGTGCGTCGGGATATTATAATGTATCGCCTGATATTGTAACTTTTGGTAAAATTATTGGCGGCGGTTTACCGGTGGGTGCGTATGCATCGAGCGCAAAAATTATGCAATCCATTTCTCCGGATGGCAATGTTTACCAGGCCGGTACTTTGTCAGGTAATCCTGTGGCTATGGCCGCCGGAATTGCCCAATTAACCGAATGCCTCCAGCCCTGGTTTTATGAAGAGCTGGAAAGAAAAACGAAAAAATTAGTGAAAGGCGTAATGGAAGGAGTGGAACTTAATGTCCCTTTCCGGATGTATCACATTGGTTCTATTTTCTGGTGTGTGTTCAGCGATAATGATACTATAAGAGCAGCTAAGGATATAGATAGTATCAGCATGTTGAAATTTAAAAAATTCCATCTGGCATTGCTGGAAATGGGCATCTATCTTGGCCCTTCAGAATATGAGGTAGGCTTTGTTTCAGCAGCACATACCGATGAGGATATTACTAAAACCATAAAGGCAATCCGGGAAGCGCGGGAAATTGCTATGGCTGACTAATCCTTAAAACTTTTAGGGATTTTCGGGTCGGTTACAATAATGTAGTCACCGTTTTGTTTTAGTTTGCTCCAGTCAATATTCGGGAATGTGTCTTCAGAGCCTGTAGATATGATCAGGATTTTAGCTTTGGGGTTATATTTCTTCAATTGGGCAACTACTGCAAACCCTTCATCACTATGGAACCTGCCATTCACTTGCATAACTTTCTTGCCTTCATGAGATTTCAGATACTCTGAAATGGAGTATGCCATGGTTGCATCCCAGCAT
>DATHNK010000253.1:0-3080 GCA_035486075.1 Bacteroidia bacterium | reverse complement strand
AATGTAAATGAAATGCAATACGAACATCAGGGGGTGATAACAATAACCAACCAATTACCTAAACTAAACACCGTGCAATTTATTCAAGTTGTCCCAAAAGAAAATAACAGAACATGGAAATAAACAGTACCACAGAAATCGAAAAGACGGAAATGAAAACAGAACAAGCCGAACCGTATGAGGATGTGAAGGTCAATACTATAAAAAAATTGCTGGAAATGCTGGCGCAACAGGGGAAACCGAGCCATTATAAAATTAACATGAACAATTTGGAAGTGGTTTCCAAAACCAACGATTTGCAAAAGTTTGATACATACAAAAACTTTTTGGAAAGTTCAGGAATACTGGAAATCACAATTTACGGCCCATCTAATTCTCCACGCATCAAATCCAAACGTGTTTTCATTCTTTCAGATGATTCTGCAAAACTAACCAAGCCACAAGAGCTAAATGGATTGGAAACTGAAACTAAGATAGAGGAACGGTTAATGAAGCACTTTGAGGGTGAAAGGGTAAAAACTTTACTTGCTGAAACTCTAATCAAGTTACACGATGCCGAAGAATATATTGAAGAATTGCAAGGCATTGTAGAGAAGCAAGCTGGCGAAAAAATTGTATTGTCAAAAGAAAGAAACTTAGAGGACAAAAATCTTGGTGCAATTTTTTCAGGTATTGCAGAAGGGATTATACGGAACAATACCAAATTCATTGCATCTATACCGGGCGCAGAAAACCTTGCAGGGCTGATAGATAAAGACAGCAGGGATAAAGCCAATAGAACAACAGAAGAACCATCCTCCGCAACGGAAACCACCTTTACCGAAATGCCACCTGAATTGAGCGCAGACGATAAAAAGGCTATCGAATTTTTCAAAGGCATGAAAGAGGAATTAGGCGAGGAAAACAGCAAAGGCTTAATGCTCATTATGGAGCATCTTTCCGAAAATCAAAACGATATAAAAACAGTTGTCAAATTACTTGAAATTAACCAAAACTAAAAACAAACGAATGATTAAAAAATTCACTTATGAAATTACCGTTGAAGCAACGGAAGAAGCAGAAGCGGAAGCCAAGATGAAAGGGTTACGCCTCCTTACTTCATGTGAGGTAGTGCTTACTCACCCTGATTATCTTACCAAAGAGGAACAAGAGTTGCTATTCAGTTTCCGGCAAGGTGGTAGGACGGCAAAATTAATACACCTCTGTTTGGGTGAAATGCTGCCGAATGTATTTCAGAAAAGTAAATCGGAAACCAATCACAAAACCCCCACCCACTAAATGACAAAATTCAACTATGCAATCACCATTGAGGCTGCTTCCAAAGCGGAAGCCGACACGAAGATGAAAGCGCTCACAATACTTGCCTCCAGCCTAAGTACAAAAGAGCTTGACAAGCTGGGATGGATAGTAAAGAATGACCCTATTAAAACCGCTTTAGCGAAAAAAGCACTCGGAGTTTAAAAAGAAAAACCAGCAACGTGAACACAAAAAAGAGTTTAGGTGAAACAGAAGACGGGAACCTTACCACTAAGGAAAAGGTAGTCTATTCCGTCTGGGGTACACTAATTGCAGGTGGTTTCTTTCTCATAGGGCGCAAAATTGTAAAGAGCAAACGCTCCAATAATGAGGAAGACAAGAGTTTTGCGGATGGAACTTCTGCCAGCTATGCAAAGGGTATTAAAATGGCATTGCATAATGACGGCTGGTGGGGAGCTGACATGGTTCAGTTGCGTAATGTATTGGTACAGATACCGAGCCAGGATGCGTATCTGAAGGTGATAAAATCCTATGATAAAATGAATGGCGGAAGTATGCTGGCGGATATGGGCAGCGAATTAAAGACTACGGAACTGCTTGAAATGAATGCTATCATCAATGCCAAACCCAAAAAGACAGGGGACAATGTAGATGTTAGTGTTAAATATGGCGAATGGGCAAATAGGATAAATGCCGCTATCAATAAGACATGGGGCATTTTTCCTGACCCTGATACCGATGCCATCAAAGCAGTATTTAATGAAATCCCCACCCAACCGGATTACCTGAATGTAGGTTCAGCTTATCAAAACATCATCCATAATACTATGGACGGCGATCTGAAAGACAAGCTGCATTCATGGGACTACACCGCCTTAACAACAATCATTAATTCCAAACCAATATCCTAACAATGGAAAAAGCACAGAAGAAAACAATCTTATTTATAGGCTTGGGAACTATCACCACAGCGGTTCTTGGTTTCTATGGCTGGCAAGCATATAAAGACAAACAGGAGACTAAGAAAAAAATAAATGCCAAGTCTTCCACGTATGGTACGAGCAGCCCAACCACAAGTACGCCTTCTGACACTACAAAAAAAAGTTATGTTCCACACTATTCCGCATCTTCGGGGACTACAGGATTCCCTTTACAGAAAGGTAGCAAAGGAGATAAGGTAAAAGCCTTGCAACAGGCTCTAATCGCCAAATTCGGGGCTTCTATAATGCCCCGTTACGGAGCAGACGGGGATTTTGGAAATGAAACCGCAGCAGCCTTAAAGACCGCCGGGTTACCTTCCACTATTGACCTAAGTACCTTTAATGCCCTTACAGTTGGTGGCAGCAGTAGTAGTTCAACCAGCAATTCATGGAGCAGCGGTGGCAGCATAGATGCCAAAACGATAGCCGCAAATCTGCATGATGCAATAGATGCAATTGATATTGAAAAGGGAATTGCAGCATTAAAGCTCATGAACACTACCGATGATTATAGTGCGGTGAATACGGAGTTTGAAACAACTACCGTAATGTTTGTGCGGAAAACAATCGTTACGGGAATGCTGGAATGCTTCACGGATGAAAGCCAAAAAGTCAGGATTCGCCTTGAGTTTACTCGGATGGGTTTAAAATACGACGGAACTAAATTCACTCTATCGGGATTACCCTACAGGCTTATTTCCAGCATAACCACAAGCGTATTCAATAAAGATGGAAAGGAAACGCCCGTGAAGATAAATATGGCTTTAGGTCATCCGGTCGGTGTAAGAAACGGTTGGGTTTATTTCTTCCCATTCAATACACACGTTTTATTGAGAGTTAAAA
>DATHNK010000252.1:0-2320 GCA_035486075.1 Bacteroidia bacterium | reverse complement strand
CACCCAAGGCCCGCGCGTCCAAGAACTTGAGGAAAAATTTGCCACTTATGTGGGTGCAAAATATGCGGTGGCCGTTTCAAATTGCACTACGGCATTGCATTTGGCACTTATTGTGGCCGGAGTTAAAGCAGGAGATGAAGTGATATGCCCTTCCTTGAGTTACATTGCGACTGCCAATGCCATAAAATATGTGGGTGCCAAACCAGTGTTTGCGGAAGTAAATGAAGATTATAATATAGATGTAAAACATGCGGAATCGCTTATTACGCCTAAGACAAAAGCTATTCTTATTGTGCATCAAATTGGTATGCCAGCGGATATTGATGCGTTCAAAGCATTATGCATAAAATACAATTTGTTGCTGATTGAAGATGCGGCCTGTGCTGCCGGTTCGTCGTACAAAGGAAAAAAAATAGGCTCTCATTCCGATCTGGTTTGCTTTTCATTTCATCCGCGGAAGGTAATTTCAACAGGTGACGGTGGCATGATAACTACTCCCCGCGAAGATTATGCAAGCAGGCTTAAACTACTGCGCCAACATGGCATGTCGGTCAGCGATAGAGTTAGGCATGGCTCTTCCAAAGTAATTTTTGAAGACCATATTGAAGTAGGTTATAATTACCGCATGACTGATATACAAGCCTCAGTTGGTGTGAAACAATTGGAAAAGCTGGATTGGCTGCTGAGTGAGCGAAGAAAAATAGCTTTTCAATATCACAAGGCATTTAAAGATATTGCTGGTTTGCGCTTGCCTGTAGAGAAACCGGGATACGAATCCAACTATCAATCATATAGCATTTATTTGAAAAATGCGAACCCGGAAATGCGGAATGAATTGATGCAATTGTTGTTGGACAAAGGCATTTCAACCCGCCGGGGTATTATGTGCACACATTTGGAGACGGCTTACAAAGAAGAGTACAAAGGTTTATCACTACCCATTTCCGAAGATTTGCAAAGGAACAGTATTTTAATTCCACTTTACATACCTATGAAGCAGGAAGAAATCGAAGAGGTGATACAAAAATTCAGGGAAAGTTATTTAGAAATTTCCGGCAGGTAATTATTTAAACACCACAAATTTTTCTCCTGAAACATTGTCGGTAAAAGTTCGGGCAACCACAGTTTTTAAGGTATCACCAATGGCTGCGTTCTTACTAATAATGCCGTATTCAATGTGGAATGTTTTTATAAAAACCACTTGCGATTGCTGAACAGATCTATAGTTGCCGGAAGTTTTCTGTTTATCTACAAATTTATAAAATACGGAAGACTGCACCAACTGTTCTTCCCTAGTTTGCGTCACTACATCACTACTATCTATTGGGGTATCAAAAACACTAATTGAAACGGTATTAAAATTTGGCTTCATCAGTTTCAAATAATCCCCCAAAGAATAAATGGGGTTTTTATTGAAAAATGTAACATAATCATTTTTGCCTTTCATGTATATGCCAATAGGATTGATGTTTTTCGCTGAAATTACTTGCTTAATAGAATCTATGTAGTTGGAAGAATACATTTCCTTATCAGGGCCACGTGCCTCCCATTTATAAGACTCGTAAACAGATTTACCTGTTAATATTACAATTACTACAACTAAAGCGGATAATTTCACCCGGCTACCTCTCCATTCATACAATATCTTTATTAAAAAATATACTATGAACATATTTATAAACGGAAGTACAGGAATATAAAATAGCTGTACAGCGTCTGCCATTTCAAACAATAGCGCCCATGCGGCAAGTGAGGCGATAAAAGTGAATAAAACGATTTCTAAAAGAAAACCTGGATCAGTTGTTCTTTTTTTCTTAAATAGAAACACTGCGGCAATTAAGATATACGGCAGATATAATAGAACCATTTGCAACGTTGTTTTAATGAACACATGTGCGGAGGTCATCAGGTGATGCAACAGGTAGGAAACCATAAGCACATTGTTAGAGTTTTTCTCGTGCATACCGGTAATTCTATAAAAGAGAAAGACAAAAATCAAGAGTGAAGCAAGGAAAAGTATTACAAAGAAAAGTTCTTGCCTGGAGATTGCTTTTTTCCTGAAGTATGCATATAATAAAGTTAATCCGATTCCGCCTAAAATGCCTATGGATGCTACAATTGACATAAGCACTACAGAGGAAAGAATGATCAGTGCAATTGGAAGATTCTTTTTGAACAATAATAGAAAAAATATAACTCCAATGTAGATGGTTAACGTCTTGGGGCAAATTATAGGATTAACATAAAAAGTACTTAACTCAAGCGGATAAAAGGACATGATAAAGACCCTGCAAAACAACAAAAGAGGAATAAACATGTT
>DATHNK010000251.1:0-8010 GCA_035486075.1 Bacteroidia bacterium | reverse complement strand
TATATATCTAAATGGTCAGGATCAATGGAAGTGATCACTGAAATATCCGGATTAAGGGTGAGGAAAGAACGATCGTATTCATCCGCTTCCACCACCATTACTTTATTTTTATTTCCTGATTTGCCCAACAAAAGGTTAGTGTGATAGTTCTTTGAAACACCTCCTAGAAAAGCCATGCAGTCATTACCTGATGAACGCAGAATGTGTGTCACCAATGTTGATGTAGTAGTCTTTCCATGTGTACCGGCAACTGCAACCGTATAGTGGCCTTCGGTGATCCAGCCAAGTACTTCAGCTCTTTTATGCAGGTTGTATTTATTATTAGAAAAATATACCAACTCGTTATGGTCAGATGGAACAGCCGGAGTATAAATTATCAAGGTGTCTATCGCTGAAATATGATCAATTATTTCTTTGTTGATCAATGAAATATTATCCTCGTAATGAATTTCTATACCCTCATTTTCCATTTCATGAGTTAGCGTGGAAGGCGTCTTGTCATAGCCACTCACAGACTTTCCAAGAGACTTGAAATACCGTGCAAGGCCGCTCATACCAATGCCTCCAATGCCAATCAAATACACATATTTTAATGAATCAAATCTCATTTACCTGATAGTTCAATTATTACTTTTGCAATTTTTTGAGCTGAATCTTTTATAGCAAGCGCTTTTATATTCTCACTTAACGATTTGCGTAATCCCTCATTCGTGGAAAGTTTTATTACTTCCTCGCCAAGTACCGCAATAGCTGCATCATCTTTGATAAAAATGGCTGCATTTTTCTCTGCAAAGCTGTTGGCATTTTTAGTTTGATGATCCTCGGCAACATTAGGCGATGGAATCAGGATACTTGGTTTGCCCGCTATACTAAGCTCTGCAAGCGATATAGCGCCGGCCCGTGATATTACAACATCACTTGCAGCATAGGCATAATCCATTTTAGAAATGAAATCAAATACCTTTATATTAGAATATTGTTTTCCTAATTCACATGCTTCCGAATAAAATGCTTTCCCGGTTTGCCAGATAATTTGAATATTTTTTTCTTCAAGAAGCGGCAGGGATTTCTTTATCGCTTCATTGATTGTTCTTGCACCCAGGCTTCCACCAATTACCAATACTACAAATTCATTACTCTTCAATTTAAAATATTCCAACGCTTCAGCATGTTTAGCAGGTAAGTTGCTTATGTCTTGCCGAACGGGGTTTCCCGCAATAATTAATTTCTTGTTTGGGAAATATTTTTCCATTCCTGAATAGGCAACACAAATTTTATCTACACGTTTTCCTAAAATTTTATTGGTGATACCGGCATACGCATTTTGTTCCTGAATGAGCGTAGGAATATGTTTCCTTATTCCGGCCCAAAGCATTGGCCCGCTGGCGTAACCACCTACACCCACAATTACATCGGGTTTAAATTCAGAAATTATTTGTTTTGCTTTTTTCACACTTTTAAAAACTTTTGCGGGCAACGAAATATTCTTCATCATATTCGAACGTGAGATGCCGCTTATCTCCAGGCCTTCAATCTTGAATCCGGCGGCAGGCACCTTTTCCATCTCCATCCTTCCGATAGCACCTACAAATAATATTTCAGTTCCCGGTCTCATTTCTTCTACTGCGCGGGCTATGGCAATGGCGGGAAAAATATGTCCGCCTGTACCGCCCCCGCTTATTATTATTTTAAGTTGTTGCGACAATATTTCCTGTTTGTTGTTCTATTTCAGTTTCCGATTCAGTTGCTCTGCTTACACTTAATATTACTCCAATTGCTATGCTGGAAAACCATATCGATGTTCCACCCATACTCACCAATGGCAGCGGTTGTCCTGTTACAGGCAAGAGATGTATGGCTACGCACATATTCACCATGGCCTGCATAACAAGGCTTAACGTAAGCCCGATTGCTAAAAGGCTTCCAAAAGTTTTCGGGTTTCGTGCGGCTATTCGCACCCCCCTGAAGAGTAAGGCAAGATATAAAAACACCATACCAATGGCCATTACAAAGCCATATTCCTCTACAAGTATTGCATAAATAAAGTCGGAAGAAGCCTGCGGCAAAATATTTTTCTGCGTACTGTTGCCCGGGCCTTTGCCAAATGTGCCGCCTGTTGCAATAGCAATCATAGCCTGGTCAGCTTGGTAGTTGCTGCCTTTATCGCCTTTCACATAGCTTTCAATCCGTGCCCTTGCAGTGGCAATACGATTATTGATATGGGGAAATGCAAAAACAATTAAAATGAATAATGCACCACCTGCAATAGCCATGCCAATGGTGGAAAAAATGAGTTTTGCACTTGCTCTTCCAATAAAAAGAATAAACATACAATTGATAAACAATAATCCGGCAGTTGAAATGTTGGATGGGAATATTAAACCGCAGATAATAAATATTGGAAGCGTTATATGAAGGAGGCCTTTCTTTAAATCCTGCATCTCATCTTGCAGTAAAGTGAGTGTCCGCGCAACATAAACTATCAGCGCCAATTTTGCAAAATCAGAAGTCTGGAAAGTAAGGCCCAGTCCCGGAATTTGCAACCATCGTGATGCGCTGCCTTCATTTACACCCTTTAATAAAGTGAACAATAACAAGGGCACCGAGAGAATTAACCCTATCTGAAAGATTCGTGAATAATAGGTGTACTTTATGTTGTGCGTAACGTAAATCAACAAGAATCCAAACAGCAAAATGATGACGTGCTTAATCAGGAAATAGCTCGCATCACCCGATCTGCTGCGGTAGGCAAGTGTAATCACTGAGCTGTAAACAGCCAGGATAGATACCACAGATAATAGCAGGACTATTATCCAGATAACTCTATCGCCTTTTATATGGTTGAATACAGCTTTCATTTTTACAATTCTCTTATAGCGGCTTTAAATTGATTACCTCTGTCTTCGTAATTTTCAAACAAATCAAAACTTGCACAGGCAGGTGAAAGCAAAACTGTATCACCTTGCTTGCTTGCCTTGGAAGCCTTCATAACAGCCTCTTTTGCGGTGGTTGCTTCTGTAATGAAAGGCACAACGGTCGAAAATGCACTGATGATTTTACGATTGTCCTTGCCCAGGCAAACAATGGTGTGAACTTTTTCCTTCACCAGATCTTTCAGGATGTTATAGTCATTTCCTTTATCGGTTCCGCCAACTATCCAGACTACCGGGCGGTTCATGCTTTCCAGCGCGTACCAGGCCGAGTTTACATTGGTAGCTTTGGAATCATTAATAAATTCCACGCCGTGAATGGTAGCAACAAACTCCAGGCGGTGCTCTATGTTCTGAAAGTCAGCAAGGCTTTCCCTGATGCTGTCTTTGCGGATATCCATCACCTTAGCGGCAATTCCTGCGGCCATAGAGTTGTAGATGTTGTGTTTTCCGGGTAATGATAATCTGTTTGCTGGCATTGTTAGTTGTGATTTGTTTACATTAAGAACTATTTCCTGATTTATAAGACTGGCACCTTCTTCCACCGTATGAGTAATAGAGAAGGGATATTTTTTTGCGGTTATATTTCGTTTTTCAACTTCTGTTTTTGTTATTTCATCATCTATGCAATAGATGAAGGAATCTTCTGAAGTTTGGTTTTGCACAATCCTGAATTTGGCATTTATATAATCCTGCAGATTATAGTTGTAGCGATCCAAATGGTCTGGTGTTATGTTTAAGAGAACAGAAATATCCGCTTTGAATTTGTACATATCGTCCAACTGGAAACTACTCAATTCAATCACATAATAATCGAAATTTTCGGTAGCTACCTGGTACGCGAAACTCTTTCCCACATTACCTGCCAGGCCCACATTCAACCCCGCTTTTTTGAAAATATGATAGGTTAAAAGCGTAGTAGTTGTTTTACCATTGCTTCCGGTGATGCAAATTAATTTCGCATCGGTATAACGCGACGCAAATTCAATTTCAGAAATAACAGGAATATTTTTTGATCTTAACTTTTGAATTAACGGTGCTTTTTCAGGAATTCCCGGACTCTTTATTACTTCATCTGCATTCAAAATAATGTCTTCTGAATGATTACCTTCTTCAAAAGGAATCGCTTCTTTCCGGAGAATATCCAGGTACTTAGCTTTTATCTTTCCTTGATCCGAAACCCATGTTTCCATACCCTTCTTCTGTGCAAGAATAGCTGCTCCAACCCCGCTTTCGCCGGCTCCCAACACTACTATTTTCTTTACACTGTTCATTCCTATCTCAACTTAAGGGTTACAATACTTAATACCGCGAGCATGATTCCAACGATCCAAAAACGCGATACTATTTTTGATTCATGAATATTCATTTTTTGATAATGGTGATGCAAAGGCGACATTCTGAAAATACGTCTCCCTTCGCCAAATTTTTTCTTAGTGTATTTAAAATAGGCAACCTGGATCATTACAGATAATTCCTCTATAAAGAATACTCCGCACAACACCGGAAGCAATAATTCTTTTCGTATGGCAATCGCAAAAACCGCAATGATACCGCCCAATGCAAGGCTTCCGGTATCTCCCATGAAAACCTGCGCAGGATAGGAATTGTACCAAAGAAAGCCAACGCATGCCCCAACAAATGCAGCCATAAAAATTACAAGCTCACTGCAATTGGGTATGTACATTATATTTAAATAGTCGGCCAGAATGAAATTGCCGGACACATAGGCAAAGAGCATAAGCGTAACACCAATTATGGCTGAAGTTCCTGTAGCAAGGCCGTCTATACCATCCGTAATATTTGCCCCGTTTGATACAGCGGTCACTATAAATATTACAATTGGAATAAATATAAGCCATGCCCATTTTTTGTATCCGTCACCCAGAAATGAGATGAGCCAGGAATAATCAAACTCATTATTTTTAATGAATGGAATGGTTGTCTTTAATGATTTAATTGTTTGTTGCGAATATTTTGGGAGGTCATTGATACCGGCAGCTTGCCCTGCTATCATAGTCTGCTGAGGGCTATACGTTTTTTCCTTCACAACCACATTGCTGTTAAAGAATAATGTAAAACCCACAATAAGCCCAATACCGACCTGGCCAACTATTTTAAACTTCCCGCTTAATCCTTTTTTATCTTTTTTGAAAACTTTAATATAATCATCGAGGAAGCCGATAAGGCCCAGCCAGATGGTTACTGCCAACATTAATATCACATATACATTCTCAAGTCTTGCCAAAAGAAGTGTAGGTACTAAAATAGATGCCAGTATAATTAATCCGCCCATTGTTGGAGTTCCTTCCTTTTCCTTTTGGCCCGTCAATCCAAGGTCGCGAATGGTTTCACCCACTTGTCTCCGGTGTAATATTTTGATAAGCCTTTTACCAAATACCATAGAAATCAATAACGAAATAATTATTGCCAATGCCGCGCGGAAAGAAATGTAATTAAACACATTTGCTCCCGGCATGTTATAATGTTCTCTTAAATAATGGAAGAGGTAGTACAACATTAGCTTTGTAAAAGATTTAAGTTTTCCGTTAATATTTCCATATCGTCAAAAGGATATTTCACCCCTTTTATTTCCTGGTATTTTTCATGTCCTTTGCCAGCAAGTAGGATAATGTCGCCACGCTGAGCCAACTGGCACGCTGTTTTAATAGCTTCCTTTCTATCTGCAATGGAGAGTGATTTTTTCTTATTCATCAAACTCAAACCCTTTTCCATCTGGTGAATGATCTCTCCCGGTTCTTCCGAGCGCGGATTATCGGATGTAAGTATTACTTTGTCGCTCTTTTCACAGGCTATGGAAGCCATTATCGGGCGTTTTGTTTTATCCCTGTCACCGCCGCAACCAACTACGGTTATTATTTTTTCTTTGCTTGCACGCACTTCCTGGAGCGTGGAAAGAACATTGGCTAAAGCATCCGGAGTATGTGCATAATCTACAACCCCAATTGTTCCGTTCGGCGCTTTAGTATATTGAAAGCGGCCTTCCACTGCATCCAGGCTACTCAACGCCTTTAATGTTTCCTCTTTATTTTCACCTAAGAGAATTGCTACAGCATATATTCCGAGTGCGTTATACGCATTAAACGCACCAATTAATTTCACCCAGATCTCTCTTCCATCTAATGTAAGGTCGAGGCCCGAAAAAGTATTTTCAATTATCTTGCATTTATAGTCTGCCGGGTTTTTTAATGCAAAGGTTTTCCTGACAGCCTTGGTATTTTGCAGCATCACCATTCCATGTGAATCATCCTTGTTTACCAATGCAAACGCGGAAGAAGGAAGGTCATCAAAGAATTTCTTCTTGGCCTTTATATACTCATCAAACGTTTTGTGAAAATCTAAATGGTCATGTGTTATGTTAGTGAAAACGCCGCCTGCAAAGGTCAATCCCACAATTCTTTTTTGCACTACAGCGTGTGAACTAACTTCCATAAAACAATGCGTGCAGCCCTGCATAACCATTTCAGACAAGAGCCTGTTTAATTCAAGCGCATCCGGTGTAGTGTGAGTAGCTGGAATTACTTTATCGTTAATTTGATTCTTTACGGTAGAAAGAAGCCCTGCCTTATATCCCAGTTTTCTGAATAGATCATGTAATAATGTAGCAGTAGTGGTTTTCCCGTTTGTTCCTGTTATGCCTATCAACTTTAGTTTTGCAGATGGCTGGTCATAAAAGTTAGAAGCAACTATAGCAAGAGCCTCGCTGGAATCTTTGACCTTTAAATAAGTAATTCCTTTATGTTTCTTTTCAGGCAATTCTTCACAAATTATTGCAGTAACGCCGCTCTTGATGGTTTGCTCTATAAAATTATGCCCGTCAACGGTGAGGCCTTTAATGGCAACAAAGAGGCAATCTTCTTCCACCTTCCTGGAATCAAACTGAACCGAAGAAATGGAAATATTGGTTGCCCCGATTACCTCGGTCAACGCAACTTTATATAATATGTCCTTCAATATCTTTTCCACTTTCTACGACAATTTCAATGTTATCCTTTGTCCTTTTGTATATATTGTTCCGGGTTCTAAAGATTGCTCCTTCACTGCTCCTGAGCCTTTCACGCTTACTTTCAAATGTGCATTCTCCAAAATATAAACCGCATCCTCCGCATTCATATTTTTCAAGTCAGGGATAATGCCTTTTTCCAATTGTTTTTGAGGTGTGTATCCACTTATAACCAATGTTGAATCCTGGACATTGAATTCGAGCCAGGAAGAAGCAATGGAGGCAGTTTTGTATTTTACATCAAGCGCTTTGAACACTTTATATGAATCATCCGCATCTCCATTCTTTACAAATAAATTATTACTTATTGCTTTATGATTTGTATCGTTCACTGATGGGTCTATACCGATACTGCTTGCATATACCTTATCTGCAATTTCACGGAAGATAGGCCCCGCGGTAATGTTTCCATAATACCCGTCGGTGCTTGGGGAATTAACAATTACAATACAAGAATATTCCGGATTTTCTGCCGGAAAATATCCTACAAAGGATGCCCTGTAATTTGCTTTTGCTTCTACTTTATATTGTCCTTTCGATGCAATCTGTGCTGTTCCTGTTTTGCCTGCGATAGAATAAATAGTGTTTTTTAAATTGCTTGCAGTACCACGTAACACAACACCTTCGAGCATTTTGCGCAATTTTTTCAATGTAGATGAAGAGCAAATGGAGGGGTTCATAATTACCGGTTGGAATTTCTTCACCACTTTTCCATCTTTCGTAATCGCATCCACCAATTGAGGTTTCACCATTACACCATTATTAGCTACGGCATTATAAATTGTAAGTGTTTGCAGTGGAGTTATTGTTAAGCCATAGCCTACAGATAGCCATGGAAGCGTTGTTCCGTACCAGTTACTGCTACCCGGATTAGGTATCATTGGCATTCCTTCACCGGGAATACTTAAGTGCAAAGGCTGGTTAATTCCCAGTCTGCAGAGGCCATCTACAAATTTTTCAGGTTGTGAAGCGTAATGCTTGGTAATTACTTTCGAAATCCCCACATTGGAAGAAAGTTCGAAAGCTCTTTGAACATTTACGGTGGTAGTTTCTTCA
>DATHNK010000250.1:0-11416 GCA_035486075.1 Bacteroidia bacterium | reverse complement strand
TATGGTTTCGGCTTTGCCGGGCATTATTTTTTTGAACACAACCATCCCGCAACGTTCAAAAATCCATTTTACAGTTTTGGTTCTGACTTAAAAATGTTTTGGCAATTGCTTACCGGGAAGATAAAGTTTAGAGGGTAGGGGAGTCTTACCAAGAATGGTAAAAATTATTGCTTAATTGAAGAAACAGCGAATACTAAAATCAATAGAAATATAGAATCTAAAATAATACATGCAATTAAACCCTTGTTATATCCATTCGCCATTGCCATGTTTGAAAAGAACAGTGAGGCGAATAAAAGTAGAAATGGTATTAATGCATAAGATAAGGCAACGCCCATTGCTATACTGGCGCCAGTAAAAAAAGGCGCTGATGCAATTATAACAGTGACTAAAAAAGCACCAATAATCCCAAGCAGGCAGCAAACTATGGCTAACAATACACCCCTTCGTGAAATTGTTTTTTCAGGTACTTTATTCTTTGGTGTATTATTTTCAGGTACTACTTTATTAGTATTTGAAATGGAATTGTAAGAAATACTTTTTGCTATTTCTCTTTCCTTATTAGAATAATGAATAGTCTGAACTACTTTCTGATCACTGGTTCTTTCAGTCTTCGGAATGATTTCCGTTTTTACAATTCGGTTATTTGCCAGTGCTATTTTATTGGATGGAGTGCGTACGCTTTTGACTATATTAATTACCTTAACTTCAGGATGTTTGCCGTGCCAATTCACATAATAGCCGCCAGTGTATTTTCGTTTGGTAAGGGCGCAGCTAAAAAGAGAGAGGAGTAATATAAAAAGTAAAAATCGGGGAAAAACTTGCTTCATATTACAATGGTTCTTTCGCAAAGATAAAGAGATATTACAAATGTCAAAATCTCAACCAGAAAGAGATGCTTCGTTCCTCAACATGACAAAGGCAAATACTACTACCTCTCCGCTATCCCCTTTATCTGCTCCAAAAATTCTTTCATACCACTTTGTGAATGTGCCTGCCGGGTTTCATCGGGGTAGCCTTTTTGCGTCCAGGTGAAAGTAGTATGAGTATCATCGGTGGGAGTCAAATCATAAATAACCTTACTATAATTTTCAGGTTTATCTTCCAACCCTGAAAAGCCACTCCAGTAACTATACGCCAGGTGCTTGTGAAATTCATTCTCCAGTATTACGCCATAGTCGCGGTATTTATGGCCATTATATTCTCCCTGAAAAGCTATTTCACTGCCCACTTTCCAGTCGGTAACAGTCTCCGTTCCGAAAAGGTATTCCTTAATTATTTCAGGATTGGTCAATACATTCCAAACCTTTGCCGGATTGGCATTTATAACTACTGATTCGGATACTTGTAAGTTGTGGTTCATGATTTAGATTTTAGAACATGGAACGCAGATGACGCGGATTGTTTATGATTTTTAAAATCCTTATTCATCTTAAGCAATCCGCGTCATCTGCGTTCCATTATATTTATTTAGTTATATCAATCTTTAATCCCAATTCCTTCAATTGCTCATCGCTAAGCGTGGAAGGCGTATCAATCATTGTATCTCGGCCTGCATTGTTTTTCGGAAAGGCAATAAAATCACGTATATAATCTTCATTCGAAACACAAATGGAACAAAACCGGTCGAACCCGAAAGCTATGCCACCATGCGGTGGAGCGCCATATTCAAATGCATTCAGAATAAAGGCAAATTTCTTTTCGTAGTTTTCTTTGGTAAGCCCAATAGCATTGAACATCTTTTCCTGTTTAGCTCTATCATGAATACGAATGGAGCCACTGGAAAGCTCCACACCATTTATTACAAGGTCGTATGCATTGGCCCGGATTTTGCCGGGATCTGTTTCAAAGTAGTGTTCATCTTCTTTTTTCCATGAAGTAAAAGGATGGTGAGTTGCAACCCATCCACCTGTATCTTTATCTGCTTCAAGAAGCGGAAAATCCAAGACCCAAAGAGGTTTATAAACTTTCTTATCACGTAAGCCCAAACGCCCGCCTAACTCCAAACGTAATTCAGATAAAGCTCTGCGGGATGTTGCCAAATCGCCTGCAACAACCAATATCAAATCGCCCGGCTTGGCTTCCGCAGTATCAGCCCACTTTTTCAAATCTTCGGGAGTATAAAACTTATCTACTGAAGACTTAAGAGTACCATCCATTGCATATTTCACATAAATCAACCCTTTAGCCCCAATCTGCGAACGCTTTACAAATTCAGTAAGGTCATCGGTTTGCTTGCGGGTATATTCCGATGCTCCCGGGACAGCAATTGCGCCGACATATTCAGCACCGTCAATCACATTGAAATTTTTGCCTTTGGCTACATCAGTAATCTCATGCAACAAAATCTCAAAACGAGTATCAGGTTTATCGTTGCCGTAATATTTCAGTGCATCAGCAAAGGTCATTCTGGGGAAGGCGCCTAATTCCATATTTCTTACTTTTCTGAATACATGTTTCACCATGCCTTCAAACATATTTAGCACGTCTTCCTGCTCTACAAAAGCCATTTCGCAGTCTATTTGGGTAAACTCCGGCTGCCGGTCAGCACGTAAATCCTCATCGCGGAAGCAGCGTATAATTTGGTAATAGCGGTCAAATCCCGCCACCATTAATAATTGTTTAAAAGTCTGTGGCGATTGCGGCAATGCATAAAACTCTCCTTTATTCATGCTGGAAGGAACCACAAAATCACGTGCACCTTCAGGCGTGCTTTTTATTAAAAAGGGTGTTTCAATATCTGCAAACCCTTGTCCGTCTAAATACTCACGCACGGCTTTCGCAACCTTATGGCGGTTCAATAAATTGTTCTTTACAATGTCCCTTCTAAGGTCAATATACCTATATTTCATACGGAGTTCATCGCCTCCGTCGGTTTCTTCTTCTAATGTAAATGGCGGGGTTTTGGAAGCATTCAAAAGCTCCAATGTAGAAACAAGCACTTCTATTTCTCCGGTAGTAATATTAGGATTATTTTTAGAACGCTCCTGAACTTTACCGGTAGCTTTTATCACATATTCTCTGCCAAGAGCCTTAGCATCATCATACATCTTCTGACTAATACCTGACAACTGGCCACCGTCGACTGTTTTGGCAGGATTCAGGAATACCAATTGGGTTAAGCCATAACGGTCGCGGAGGTCGATAAAAACCATTCCACCCTGGTCGCGGCTGCGGAATACCCATCCGCAAAGGGTTACTTCTTTACCAGCATCTTGTAGCGTGAGCTCGCCGCATGTATGTGTTCTGATTTTAGTTTCAAGCATGTTTTTTCAATAGGAGCGCGAAGTTAAAGAAGTTTTAGGATGTGCCCAACTCTACCGTTTCAATTTGGTCGGCTCCCGCCTGTTATCCCAAATGGTGACAATAAAAATAGAGGTTTCATTATATGTATAGAAAAGGCTATTATGCTTGGTGATTAAGCATTCATGAGTTCCTAAAAGTCTCTTGGATTTTTTATAGGTTCTTGGTTTTGCACAGATAAGAACTATCTGCTCATCCAATTTAGATGAGAATTTCCTTATTTCTTTTTCAGTCCAGTTTTCTTCAAGATAGGTAATTACTGCTGTCAGTGCCTCCCTTGCTTCCTTTGACCAAGATACCCTTAAAGCCATTTTTCATAAATCTTCCTGACCTCACTATGCGGAATAGTTTCTCCCTTTTCAATTTGTTCAAGTCCCCGTTTAATGGAAGCTAATTTTGCCTCTGAAATTTCTTCCCCTTTCTCATCCGCTTGCTTAAACATTTTTTTTACCTCCTTCAATAGCGTACTATCTTGTGTGGTAATTAACATTTGGAGGATTTCTAATTTTTGAGATTTGATATTCATGGCTGCTGATACTAGTAACGCAAAGGTACGAAATGTTATAATTGGTTGCGAATTTTTTTGTAATCTTGTATAAACTAAAAATGAATGGCTAAGCGGATTGTTGCCTATTTTTTATTTGCAATAGGGACTATTATTTACATATTTAGTGCAAAATATACAGGATATCTGCCTTACCGGCTTATTTTCTGGGTGGCTGGAATTATTATGTACATTATTGGGTATCGTATTATAAAATATGGACCATCTTTCAGGAAGCAAAAAGCACTTAAAAGATTACAGGAAATTATAAGCGATTTAAAAGAAAACGGGGAAAAAATAATAGTTGATTTATCAAAATGCGAGATATTAGAAAACAATTACTATGAAAATGAAGAAGAGTGGGATGATATTGATGGTGCCGACTTTTTATCGCTTAATTTTGCCAGGCAATTTAACTTTCTGCATCAACTTGCATATAATCCGATCCGTGCCAAAGATGGCGAAATTGATCAAACGGAACTACTGTATGTGTATAACCATAACGGGGTAGAAGAAAAATTCCACAGTAATGTTATTCCCCGTTCTAGTGATGATTTAAGGATAAAGCTATATTTGGTAAAAACCACTTCGCTTTATGTTGACAAAAAAGACAGATCAAGATATTATTTCGATTTGGATTTTTTGAAAAGGGAAGAATAAAACTTCTACTTTTATCACATGAAAAAAATAGCCCCTCTATTCTTATTGCTTCTTGCTTTCACTCCTCTTTCAGCGCAGAACCTGGTATTCAATGGAAGTTTTGAAATACATGGAACCTGCCCTAAATATCAAAGCCAGATAACACTTGCGGGAGGATGGTTTCGCCCAACAGATGGTACGCCCGATTATTTTAACGAGTGTTGTGGGACCAGTGTGATCGGAGTTCCCAATAATTTTATGGGTATTCAAAAGCCCCGTTCAGGTAGTGGATATGCAGGGTTCTACCTCTATCAAACAGATGCGCCTGATACCTACCGGGAATATCTTTCCACCGAATTAAAATCGCCTCTTGAAAAGGGAAAAGAATACTACGTTAAATTTTATGTGGCTCTTGCCAAACTATCGGAATGTGCCATTGGAAACATTGGCGTATTGTTCAGTGAAGAGTTGAATAAAACAGGTGATGCATTAAGAATTACCTTAAAGCCACAACTGAATTATACTGCTAAAGTTATCGCCGATTCTGGCAGATGGGTTGAAATGCTATGGACCTATAAAGCCAAGGGCAATGAAAAATTCATGACCATCGGCAACTTCGATAAAGCGGAAAAGTGCAATATTAAATACCTAGTTACTCCTGCTAAAGATGTTCCTGTCAGAGCATACTACTATATTGATGATGTATGTGTTGAAGAAGTGAAAAATGGCCAACCCTGCAGGTGTATACAGGATACGAATACCCCACCCCAAGCTGCAAGAATGAAAATTACCAGGGATAGTACAGTGAAGGTAAAACCCCCTCCGGTTAAAGTTCTAAAGCCAGAACAAAACACCATACTCGAAAATGTTTTATTTGAAACCGATAAGTCAAATTTACTTCCTGGAGCATATAAAGAGTTGGATGAAATAGCAGACTACCTATACTTCCATCCAACTATGGTTATTGAATTCAATGGCTACACAGACAATACCGGTATTGACAATAAAAACCTTATTCTATCAAAGGAAAGGGCCAAAGCAGTAGCAGATTATATTATTAAAAGAGGAGTAGATACAAGCAGGACCAAATACAAAGGTCATGGTTGTGCTGACCCAATTGGAAATAACTTATCTCCGGAAGGCAGAGCCAAAAACAGGAGAGTCGAGTTTCAAATTCACGTTGCACCATGGAAGCATAAGGAGAAGATATTTAAAACGGAACAATTAAAATCAGGATATACACTCATTTATAAAAGGCATGATAGCCTGAATTATATGTGCATAAGAAAGGATTTCATAGAAAATGAGGTTTCGGAGCATGAGTCGGATACAACGTTGTCTTTAAATGTGCTTGGCGGTGTATATAAAGATTTTGACAGTACGGTTGTCATTACCACCCATTTAGAGGCTAATCCCATTAAAGTTGAAATTATAAATAAGAGAACCGGCGAGGCTATTCTGTATGGAGCAACGCCCTTTTACATGGATACTGTAAAAAATATAATGATGTTCGAAGGTACGTACAGGCGAGGAGGAAAACTTATAGTTTATGATTTTAATACAGGTAAATCTGAACTATATAATGCGCCGAGGGAAACTCCCTGTTTCTGTTGTTTTTGCTGGAAAGTGCTCAGTTTGACTGATGCCGAAATTAAAATTGAGTACCTGAATATGGAATATCAACCAACGGTGATAACTTATACAAGGAAATAAGAATTTGAAAACTTCTCTGACTTTGTCATTCTGAACGAAGTGAAGAATCTCAATAACATAGAGATGCTTCGTCCGTCAGCATTACAAAGTCATCTTGTAGATTGGATGGAATTAAATAAACTTCTTCAAATCTTCCGGATAATCCACGGGGAAAGATTCTTTATCGGTAACTTCCACTACTATGGAATATCCATTTTCCAGCCAGCGTAATTGCTCCAATGATTCTGCTTTTTCGAGTGAAGACATGGGTAACTTTATTATCTCTTCCAATACTTGGGAACGATATGCGTAGATACCAATATGCTTTAAATAAGGGTAGGCTTTTGTCCAATCTTTACTAATCGCATCACGAATAAATGGAATAGGGGAACGACTGAAATAAAGCGCCTCTCCATTTGCCTTTCTGGCTATCTTCACCAGAGACGGACTGATAAGGTCTCTGCTATCATTTATTTTGTGGCCGAGCGTAGCTATTTGTACGGTATCACTATGGAAGCTTTTTACCACTGCATCTATTTGCTCCGGATGAATAAATGGCTCATCTCCCTGAATATTTACTACTATATCGTATTTGTCTTTCCCAACTTTCTCCAATACTTCAAAGCATCGATCCGTTCCGCTTTGATGTTTGGGGGATGTCATAATGGCATTACCGCTAAAGCTGTTTACTTCTGTTACTATCCTTTCATCATCGGTAGCTACAAAAATGGCAGAAAGCAAATGACTCTTTTCGGCTTGTTCATATACACGCCTTATCATTGTCTTCCCTTTTATATCAGCCAAAGGCTTACCGGGAAAACGGGTCGAATTAAATCGGGCGGGTATTATGCCTACTGCTTTCAAATGCAACTTGATTTAGACAAATATAGGGAATTCCGGAGATTAGCAATTCAATATTAGCTATATTTGCAACTATAGTTTTCATAATCATGAAAAAGAAGTTGTATAATCTCACAGTAGTTATTGAACAAGATGAGGAAGGTAAGTTTCTCGCTATTTGTCCGGCATTACAAGGCTGCTATACCGAAGGTGAAACTGTTGAAGAGGCTTTGACATTAATAAAAGATGCAATGAAATTGCATATTGAGGACAGGCTTGAAAACAACGAACCAATATATGAAGAGGTAAAAACTGAGAAATTGAGCATTGCTGTATAAAAGAACACGCTTGTTAAAGGAGTTCCCGTAAACTTATCAAAACCAATTTTAATGGTTGAATTTTGCATTATAATTTTCTGCAAAACCCGAAGAAATGAATCTACCATCACTTAATGCAAAACAATTAATCAGAATATTACTGAAAAAAGGTTTTATTCAGGCCCGGCAAAGTGGCAGCCATATTATTTTAAAACACCCCTGATGGGAGACGCACCACGGTTCCTTTTCATAGTTCAAAAGATTTAGGGACTGGGCTATTGAGGCAAATAATGAAAGATGCGGGAATTACACCCGAAGACATTACTAAATTCAAATAATAGCATTTGAAATAATCTCTTTCCTCAACAAATTCAATGCCGTATTAGCTGTCATCTGAATATTACGCAAACGGTTATTGGCAAACTGGCATTTTTTACTGAATACCTTTTCAGGAGTAGCAATTGCAATCCAAACCATACCAACAGGTTTTTCAGGTGTGCCTCCACCCGGGCCGGCAATGCCTGACACGGCAATAGAATAATCGGTATTAAATTTTTTCCTTACCACTGATGCCATTTGTTCAACCACTTCCTGTGATACTGCTCCTTTCTTATTTAAAACCTCTGCACTAACTCCCAGTTCGAGGGTTTTAATTTCATAGGAATACGCAATCACCGAACCTTTGTAATAATCTGAACTTCCTGCAATGGCGGTAATAAGGTGTGAAATATAACCACCGGTACAACTTTCTGCCAGGGAAACGGTTTGTTTATTTCCTTTCAATAAATTTCCAACAATTCCTTCCAATGTGTCATTTTCATATCCGAAAATGTATTCACCTACCAGGTTTTTTAGTTCAGTTATTTTATTCTCCACATTTTTTTCAAGTACAGCCCTATCTTCACCTCTTGTGCTAAGTCTAAGCCTTACCATTCCAATAGATGGAAGATAGGCCAGTTTAATTCCAACCTGTGAAAGAGAATTTTCCCAATCGGCAATTTTTTCTGCCAGCATGGATTCGCCAATGCCTATTGTCAATACATTTCTATGTACAATAACCGGAAGTGTAAACTTCGCCTTCAGTTTCAGAATCACTTCATCTTCCATAAGGGCTTTCATCTCGTAGGGCACACCCGGCATGGAGACGTATATTTTTCCGTTTACATCAAACCACATACCCGGAGCAGTTCCATTTTTATTTCTTAATGCAATACAGTTTTCAGGAAGATCTGCCTGTCTGCGGTTAACCTCAGTAACCTCTCTTCCACGGATTTTAAAGACATATTCCACATCCTTATAGGCTTCCGCATCGAACTTTAATCCTACGTTGAAATATTCACAAAGCGTAAGTTTGGTAATATCATCATTGGTAGGGCCGAGGCCGCCTGTTATCACTATTAGATCTGCCTTTTGCGCCGCATTAGTAAGGGCTTCAATAATATGTTCTTTGTTGTCAGATACCGAGGTTATCTGGTGAACATATATTCCCGCTTCGTTCAATTTTGTCGCTATAAACGCAGAATTGGTATCTATCACCTGCCCTATAAGCAACTCATCTCCTATGGTTATAATTTCAGCCTTCATAATTTTTACGCTACAAGTTTATAAAAAAAGTATCTTGCGGAGATATTCAGCGTTCTATCATGCGTTATTTTATCAGTTTATTCATTTCTTGTTTTCTCTTGTGGGGATGCCATAGTAAGCCTTCCGCCGCTAAAGGGAATGATATTTCTGAAACCTCCGGACATTCCGGTGCGCCTTTAAAGCCTTTGAAAAAAGGGGTTGTGATAGATTCCGTCATTTGCTCCGATGATTCCTCCCAAATATACTCTATTTACCTTCCAACCAATTATGACACTACTAAAAAGTGGCCCATTATTTATTTTTTCGACCCGCACGGAGTGGGTAATCTGCCTGTAAAACTCTATAAGGATTTAGCTGAGAAATATGGTTTCGTAATTGCCGGTACATATAATTCCAAAAACGGAATGCAGTGGAACGCATCTGAAAAAGCCGCGGAAGCTTTTATGAAAGACACCTGGGTACGTTTATCAGAAGATAATAACCGGCTTTACACGTTCGGTTTTTCAGGAGGTGCAAAAGTAGCCTCTATGGTAGCTATTGCCGATGGAGGCATTGCAGGAGTTGTGGCCTGCGGAGGCGGTTTCCCCGAAGAACACCCGCCCCTGAAACAGCCCTTTACGTTTATCTCTTTTGTAGGAAATAAAGACTTTAATAATGTACAGGTTAAACAACTCGATAAACTGCTCGACACTACAAACCTATCCCATCAGTTGATCGTATACAATGGTAAACATCAATGGCCTCCCGTATCTATTGCAGAACAAGCTTTCCAATGGCTCGATGCAGATGCCATGCGGATGAAGACCATACCCAAAAATGATTCTCTGATAAGATCCTTGAAATCACAATTTATTGCCGAAGCAACGGATTGGCACAAAAAGAAAAACATGGTTCAGGAATATTATACTTATAAAAAAATGCTCAACTTTCTGCGCGATCTGGATGATATGGGCAAATACGCCTCTACGGTGCATGATTTTGAAAATTCTGATGCCCTTGAAAAATACTTTAAAGATGAACGGACATTCGAATCGGAAGAAGCGCAGGAGATACTTGAATTCAGGGTGCACATGGGTAAAATGGATGAAAAATGGTGGGATACTAAAATAACCACTATGCAAAAACTTATTAAAAAAGACACGACCTCCCCGGTTGCCCTTCAAACACAACGTATGCTAGGTTACCTTAGTTTAGTAATGTATATGGGGGCTTCCGGTGAATTAAATCAGCATAATTATCCGGCAGCATCTTATTTTAATGGATTGTATGCTTTGGTTGACCCTACCAACCCTGAACACTGTTACATAGAAGCCGACCTGCTTATGAATTCCAACCAGCCGGACAAAGCCCTCGCCAGCTTAAAAGAAGCAGTTAAGCTCGGGTTCCGCGACAGTAAACGATTGCAAAATGATGCCTTTTTTTCAACCCAGCATAATTCTTCCGAATTCAACACCCTGATAAAAGAAATTACTTCTAAACCAGAGAAACTGGATATGACCCTTTAATTCCTGTGTATTAATTTTTATTTATACCCAACCTTTCAATTATTCCCTGCGTATCAGTATATTTGAATTCCTAATTCAAATATTACCGGATATGAAAAAATTACTACTTTTTTTACTTTTAGGAATATCTGTTAGTGCTTTTGCACAAAATCCTTGCACCCCTCCAGTCGTAACTATATCAGGTAGTGCATGGAAATGCAAGTGTATTAAAGATACACTTTATGCTCATGGACCATCTGGCACTACTTATCAATGGAGTAGCATAATGGGACACGATTCGATATTAGTTACAGGCAGTATTTGCGCCGATTCAACTTTTTACGTTATTGCCACAAACAACGGATGTTCGGATACTACTTATTTCACCGTTGTTGTCAGGGTTCCTCCTACTATTAATATTACCCCTCCCACAACCTCTTGTGGAGGAAGTAATGTTCTTCTAACTGCAAGTGCAAGCGGGTCAGGACCATTTACCTATTTATGGACACCAGGTGGGGCAACAACAGATACATTAACTGTTAGCCCTTTTGTGACAACTATTTATACAGTAACTATCTCTAACGGTTGCAAAGCCACTAAAACAACTATTGTAACACCCGATAATCCTGCTATGTCTGCCTGTTGTGACAAAACCATCCTCCTGGGAGATGATACTATGATTGTTGCCAGTGGCCGTTCTTTTGCATCCTATTCCTGGTCACCTCCGGGAGGCACTTGTTTAAGTGCTTCATGTGATTCTGTTTTAGTAAAGCCTTCGGTTACAACTAACTATACTGTAACCGGAACCGATAGTCTCGGGTGCCAGGTTCAGCGAATTATTACCATTGTAGTTGAACCGGCAGCCGTTCCAACTATTTTAGGAACCGATTTTGTAAATGTTTATCCTAATCCGTCTTCAACAGTATTCACTATTGATGTCCAAGCCAAAGCCATACTGGAAGTGTGTGATGTTACAGGCCGTATTATATTTTCTCAACGGGAAAATGCAGGAA
>DATHNK010000249.1:0-2640 GCA_035486075.1 Bacteroidia bacterium | reverse complement strand
CATCGGGTGGAAACTCTATATTCAAATAGGCTTTGTGACGCAGGGCTATGAAGAAGTTAAAAGCCCGTTTACCTTTTACCGTATCATTATAAAGTACCCCAAATATTCCATAATTAAGTGAGTAGCCCAACCTGTTGGAGTTTTTCAGCCTGGAAGAAACTTGTTGCTTTTGTGCACTGTCTAAATAATTGCCTTCAATAAAATTTGTTGCAAAGGCACTTGTAATTGCGCTGGAACTATAATCTGCATTACCATACATGCCTGCCATGAATTTCCCTGCGCCCGGATTTTGGATTATAGCATCATCCCATTGGGCCTGTGAAGACAGGAATGAAAATATCATACACACAACCAGGGTAACAATTCTTCTGCACTTCACGCTTCTATACTTGTATTATCAATTAACCAGGTAATCAAAATTCCCTACTAACTTTAAACCTAACTGGTAATTACTGTAAATAGACACATAGGTAGATGGCAAACTGCCCATGTTGAACTTAGCGTACAAAATCGCGTTTTTTGTATTGAACAGTTCCTGGGTTCTCATCACATCAAGGGAAACTGTCAATACAGAATTTTGTGCTGTAGTTACTTTTCCGGTGGAAGGATTAACGATTCCTGCTGCGATTGTTTGGGTTGGAATGAAAATAGAATCAAACACCACGTTATTCTGATTCAGAAGATACATTTGCAAGCCAGCGCTGAAAGGGAATCCGTTGCTTGCATAAATAGTAAGTTTCCCGCTCTTTACCTGTTTGGTTTGACTTCCCGTACCTCCAAAATTTACCGCGAGAGTATCTGCCAGGGTTAAATTAGTGGCAATGAGTGAAAGAGGGACCGTCATATTTATAGCGGAACTTATGCCATATCCATAATAAACAAAATCATTGAACCCGGAAACGTTACCCAGCGGATCGGTAGTAACCTGAAGTGCATATCCAACACTGCTTGGCAGGTTATCGATCCAGTTCAATATATTCGAATTGGAAGGATTGAGTGCAAAATTCATCACTACAGGGTTCACAGGTGATAAAGGGTTATTTGTCTTGGTGGCTCTGTTTACATTAATAGTTGAACCTACTACGCCGGGATCCCCTAAATATATAGTATCTCCTAACCTGTTGGAAGTTAACTTAACAAGTTTGAGACTTGCATCAACCCCAAATCCATTAGTTAATGTAAGGTTCACATTAACATTTTGAAGATTAAGACTGCCAGAAATAATTTTACTGAACACCGGAAATCCCACATTTTCCGGCCCGAAATATTTGGTGCTCGTTCCAAAATATCCTTGTGCATAGTAAGGTATAACTTTTTTGAAGGTAATGTTGGCATCTACAATTCTGTCTCCCGCCGTTACTGATAACGCAGAGGCTCCAGGGTCAAGATTTACTTGTATGCTGGTGGCAATTATGTTGTATCCGTTGTGAGTAGGCCCTGTAAAATCAACATGGTATCCGCCTAAAAAAATCGAATCAGTAATGGTACTGCCCGCGTTTATCGTCAATTTTATTTCAAGTATGTTGCTGTTCTTTGTAATATTAGGTACCGTATAAAGATAGTCAAGTGGTTGGCTTAAGGGATTTGTAATAGTATAAACCATATATCCGGATTGTAAAATACCATTAACCAGTTCAACTCCACCTAAATTGTAGGTTGTGTATGTTGGGTTTGGTACAGATTCAAACATTAGCCCACCGGGTGAGATGGTAGTACTGAGCGGCGATACTGTATCATATCTGAAAACCGTATCCGGAATATTTAGTAGCGTGTCCAGGTTCAGGTTATAAAGCGAGTCGGTATATACTAATGATACCAGGCTATCAGCAGGGTTGCTCTTGATATAACTGGAAGTTACAATATCATTAATGGATAAAGTTGTGCTGACTATTGGTGCAAGAATCTGGGTGTCCCAGGATGGCTGGCCATTTTTACGGCAGGACAAAAAAATGCCCGAAAACACGGTAAGGCAAAAAAACAGTGCGATTATTTTTTTTCTTTTTATTCCCATTAACCTGTCTTAATCAGTAAGTGCTTGCTACAAACTTACTGTTTTTTTGTTGTATGTGAGATTTTCCACAAAAGATAAATAGCTCTGAATGGAACATTTACTTGTTTTGCTGTATTCGGTTTACCAGTTCCGTTATTGTCTTTTCATTGCTGTTTACAAATTCCAGCCCCGCTTTATATAGTGCGTGTACATTTTCCTGCGATACATTATCCATCTCTTTATTTAATCCATGCAGGGAGGGTTGCAGGCGAATATAGCCTGAGCCTTTCTTTCCTTTAAATATCTCTTCCAATTGATAATGCACCATATCGCTATGTGCTGAAAAACTGACATCGGCGAGCAGGCGGGCCCAGTTCTTTTCACTGGTATCTTCTAATTGAGCAGGAGTATAGGCTGTAGCAGGTAATCCGGTACCCAGCGAAAGCAGCATGAAATTTTCAGCATTCGGAAAAATGGTTTTCGCCATGATGTATGCCTGAAATGAAGGATTATAGGCGAATATACTACCGTCAATAAAAGTTCGCTTTCTGTCTGCTAAGGAAGAAATAGTGGCCGGTGGAAATATGCCGGGCAATGCGGAAGTGGCCCTTGCTACATCTTTTACATAATAATTAGCACGAGGATCGCTT
>DATHNK010000248.1:0-15503 GCA_035486075.1 Bacteroidia bacterium | reverse complement strand
TGAGGAAAAACAAACTTAAAGTTGCCTTAATTACTACTATAGATAAGGTAGGTACTAAAAAAGTGGATGACATTGAATTAAATTTCTTACCAAGTTCTGTGCTTTGCTATACCATGGGTAAGACAACTGTTGAAATTAATTACCTCTTGGTCGCTTTGAGAAAATTAAAATCAATGTTCCAGCATTCTTCCAAAACATAAATCTCTTTTGCCGCGTACCTACTGCATAAACTTCACCTTCAACGCATCCTGTATATAGTGCGCAGGAATAGCGAATCCTATGCCTTGTACCCCGTAACGTATTAGAGAGGCATTTACTATACCTTGCAATACACCTTTGCTGTCAACAAGGCCGCCACCGCTGTTTCCGGGGTTTATGCTAACGTCTGTTTGTATAAGGGTACGGTCTCCTACTTTTCGTTTGCTTGATATAATCCCTTTGGTCATGGTTTGCCCGAGTTCAATATCCTCAGGTGTTCCAATGGCATATACTTCGGTTCCGACACTTATTTCTGTTGACAGGTTCGGGCTGAAAAATCCATACTTTTTAGGTTTTTCAATTTTGAATAATGCCAGATCGTACGACGTATTGCTACGAACATATTTCGCTTTCAATGAATCTCCGTCTGAGTTGATGATCTTCACCTCGTCGGAGGTATCTTCAGCAATAACATGGTAATTGGTAACCAGGTATCCATCCGACGAAATAATGCAACCGCTTCCATGTCCTTCGGGAGTTTTGACGGTTACTACAGCTTTCACGGCGCTTGTCAGGTTGTTGGCCCGGCCCGAATCACCACCTACACGTATGGTATCCCAATCATTCAGGGCTTTCATATTGGCAGTGCTGCTGGTAAGGCATTTTGAAACTGTGTCGAGTGCCAAAAACTGGGTAAGCGAGTTTGTAAGAGCCTGCGCCATCATATTATTTATGGTGTATTCAGATACATAGAAATTTTGCACATCTGAAATGCCTGTGAGGGTAGTACCGTAAATTTCTTTATCTCCGGTTACTCCATATAGTTTCCATTCCGAACGCACATCAAATTCAGTACTGTTACCTATCGTATTAATCGTAATCCCATTAATGTTGCAACGTATATAGCAGGCGCTTTTATAAACAAAAGAAAAGAAGCCTTTGGTAGTATCAATATAATTCCAGCGCATCAGGCAATCGTTCATGCTGTCGCGGAATACAGTATGTCTTACATTAAATGATTCTCCCAGGTTTTCTTTCTTTATAATTTTATGATTGTCATAATCCTTTTGTGATTTGTAATAAACCTGCATCATACTATCTTTAGAAATATTGATGCTTACATTTTTTACATATACCTTTTTCAGGCTATCCATTTTTGAGGCAACTCTTGCAGAAGGTATTTTATATAGAGCCGGCAGGTTATAGACACCTGGAAATGTTTTAGAGCGTCCAAAGAAAATATCAAGCCACCCAACTGTGCCAATATACAAGGCAAAAGGGTATGCAGGGCTAACCACTGTTGTTGTATTGCCTGTGTTTGGGTCTGTAGTTGTTGTTGAGCCCGAACCCGAAAGTAAGTACACATCACATATAAACGGAATACCAATATCTAAAAGCTTCCATGCGCTAAATGTATTTGCATTTGCATCGGTTGATTTGGTGAAATATCCAGGTCTTTCCTGCTTTATCTCATAGTATTGACTTCTTGCTTTTAACCTAACATGACCTACTGTTCCATGCATTTCTACTGTACGGGTATGATCCACTCCACGGAACCTGCTGGGAATAACTGTGACTGTAGTACTGTCCTGTTGTGTAACTATAGTTACCATGCGTGAGCCTCCAAAAATAGCCGCACAGCCGGATAAACACAATACCGTATAAAGTACTCCGGCAAAACAAAAGTAGGGGAAAAGTCTGGTAATTATTTTCATGTGTAAAGAAGAAAATATAAAATGTAATGCGATTAATTTATACTGGAAATATTTAAAAATAACGGGGTTGAACACAATAAAATCGTCGCTAATGTATATAAATTATACAAAACAGTAGATTTTCATGCCTTTTGGCTATTGTTATTTGCCCGATTTTTTTTTCACAAAACGTAAATCGAGCGAATTTAAAGGGTCCAGCGGTAAGCCGGTAATCCGTTTGTTCACCAAACGTATCACTTCATCGTAATATAAAGGTACAACTGGGGCCGCATCCATTATCATGCTATCCATCCGGGTGTACTCTATGGCTCTTGCCGAATCATTTGTTTCAGATATTGCCAGGGTATATAAAGAATCAAAGGTTGCATTGGCATAATGCGAATAGTTAATACCTCCGGGTGAAAAATTTTTGCTGTAAAAAAGGGAAAGAAAATTTTCCCCGTCAGGATAATCTCCGATCCATGATTTTTTGAAAAAATAGCATTGTCCGTTAGCCACGCCTTCTGCCAGAATAGCCGGTTGTTCGGTTTCCACCTTCAATTTTATTCCGATATTTTGCAACTGCGCCTGAATCGTTTCAGCCAGCATATAATCCTGTGAAGAGACAAAGAGTGAAATATCCGGCAAGCCTTTTCCATTGGGATATCCTGCCAGTTTCAATAAGTCGAGCGCTTTATCCGGATCATATCTATATCCTTTCACTTTCCCATGTCCCGGTAAAAAGGGAGGAATGAAGCCGTTTTCGGCTGGAATACCTGTATTATAGCGGAGGTAGCGCACTATCTCTTCCCTGTTAATGGCATAGTTAATAGCCCGCCGTATTAATTGTGAATTGTGAATTGTGAGTTGTGAATTTAATGATTTGCTATCCAAAATAAAACCCAGGTAATCGGTTTTAATAAATGGAGTTCGTTGGATGCAGACCCTGTCAGTGAATTCTTTTCTAAGTTGCCCATCGGGAGTAAAGGCTACGCTTGGGTTGATGGCATTGATACCTGAAACCAAATCAAACTTACCATCCATAAATTCAAGAAATGAGGTCTCTTCATCTTTCAAAAAGGAAATGATAACTCCGTTGAGATAGGGTAAATTGTTCCCTGCAGCATCTTTTTCAAAATAATTAGGATTGCGTTTCAGTACCATGGCATTGCCATGTTCCCATTTTATTAGCCTGAATGGGCCAGTACCTACAGGGTTTTCTCCAAAATCCATTCCATATTTTTTTACGGCTTCTTCGGGAACTACAGAAAAATATTTCATCAGAAGAATGTGTAAGAAAGGAGCAAATGGAGTTTTTAAATGAATTTCAAAAGTGGAATCGTTGGGAGCGCTGAAACCATGCAGGGTAATATAAGACGTTGAATTTATTTTTAATTGGAGAATGGATGGATAATTGGTATCCACTTTTTCAAGCAAGGATGTAGCATCTGATACCCTGGGGTCCAATAACCTATTAAACGTAAAAACAAAATCATGCGCTGTTACTTTTCGCCCTTTTCCATTTGTGAACACATCATTATCCTGGAAAAATACATCATTTCGCAAATGAAAAGTATAGGTCAATCCGTCCGCAGATATTTCCCAACTCTTGGCTATACAAGGTTTTATGCTAAAGGAATCTCCGGTTTGAATAAGCCCGTTATAAAGTTGATTATCCACCCACAGATTTTCAAAATTGCGGGCTTCGGCAGGGTCAAGGGAAGTTACATCGCCCATCTCGTTATACCTGAAAACATTATCGGTTCCATTCTTTGCATTCCTTCCGCAGGAAAGGAATAAAAGAGTAGAAAATAGTATAAAAACGAGTATTAGTTTTCTCCACATAGGATTCAAAGATAATATCCCTAATCACAGCAAAGGGCAGATTTGCCGCAAATACCTATTTTTGCTCTATGAATGCCAATCCTACATTTGCAATTTACACCCTCGGCTGCAAGCTGAACTATTCCGAATCATCGGCTATAGGGCAGCGTTTGGCAGAACAGGGTTTTAGTAAAGTCAACTTTAAGGAGAAGGCGGATGTGTATATTATAAACACCTGCTCTGTTACCAATGAAGCTGATAAGGAATGCCGAATGGTAGTGCGCAATGCCTTGAATACTTCGCCGGAGGCTTTTATTGCAGTTATTGGTTGTTATGCTCAACTAAAGCCTGAAGATATAGCCAAAATTGATGGTGTGGATATTGTGCTTGGCGCTTCAGAGAAATTTAATATTGCAAATTTCCTGCCCCAAATCCGCCTTGGGCGGACTTTGAAAAATAAGTTCGCTGAAATTCATTCCTGCGAAATAGAACAACCATTGGAGTTTCATGCTTCCTACTCATCAGGCGACCGAACACGAAGTTTTTTGAAAGTGCAAGATGGTTGTGATTACAGTTGCTCCTATTGCACCATACCATTGGCAAGGGGAGCTAGCCGCAGCAATACGGTTGAAAACGTAGTGAAGGATGTATATGAAATAGCCTCCAAAGGAGTAAAAGAAATTGTGCTTACGGGTGTCAATCTGGGAGATTTCGGCCTTATTAAAGGCGAACGAACAGAAACCTTTTTTGATTTGGTTCAGGAACTGGAAAAAGTAACTGTCCCTGTGCGTTTCCGCATATCTTCGATAGAACCGAACTTACTTACCGACGAGATCATCCGGTTCGTTTCCACATCGGAAAAATTTGTACCGCATTTTCACATACCGCTTCAATCGGGCTCTAACACCATACTTAAAGCTATGCGCCGGCGCTATTTACGGGAATTATATGTCGACAGAGTTGCATTAATTAAATCATTAATGCCGCATTGCTGTATCGGCGCTGATGTGATTTCTGGCTTCCCCGGTGAAACGGAAGAACTTTTTTTAGAGACCTATAATTTCCTGAATGAACTGGATGTTTCCTATTTACATGCTTTCACATATTCCGAGCGAAGCAATACGCTGGCAGCAGAAAGCAAGGAGATTGTTCCTATGGAAGTCCGTAAGAAAAGAACACGCATGTTGCGTATCTTATCGGAGAAAAAACTACGTAATTTTTATACCCAAAACCTGGGTCAGGAAAAAGTAGTTTTATTTGAGGGCCACATCAATGACGGTTGGCAACACGGGCATACAGATAATTATGTACGTGTGCGCATTCCTTCCCATGAAATACTGAAAAATTCTACCTATACGGTAAGGCTCAACTCCATTAATGAAGAAGGAACTGTGGATGGTGAAATTGTTCATACCTTGCAGGGAATTTCTTCTGACCACTTACAACTGATAACTGTCAACTGATATGTACGCATCCTTATATGAATTATTCGATTCCTGGTTTGGCATAAAGTTCGCGCCTTTTAAATTGATCCATACCTTCGGGTTTTTTATGGCACTTTCTTTTCTTGCCGCTGCCTGGGCCGTTTCGAAAGAATTGAGACGCAAAGAGGATATGGGCTTGCTAAAACCTACGCTGGTTGAAAATACCACTGGTAACAGAGCCACTCCAATGGAATTGGCCGAAGCATTCCTTATAGCATTTTTAATATTTTTTAAATTAACATACATAGCTTTAAATTTCGAAGAATTTAAAACCGATCCGCAGGGAACGCTCATCTCCTTAAAGGGAAATATAATTGGCGGGTTAGTTGCAGGACTGATATATGCTTTCCTAAGTTACCGTGAAAAGGAGAAAAAGAAACTACCCGAACCAAAAGTGGATAAGCTGCTTGTTTATCCGCATCAACTGGTAGGAAATATTACCCTTATAGCAGCCATTGGCGGAATTATCGGGGCAAAATTATTTGATGCACTTGAAAATTACCAGGACTTTTTTCAAAACCCCGGCATGATATTTTCTTCCAGCGGACTTACCGTTTATGGTGGATTGATAGTTGGAGCCATTTCTGTTTTAGTTTACACACATAAAAAGGGGATCCCGATTCTACACATGGTAGATGCTGCCGCTCCGAGTATGATATTGGCCTATGCTGTGGGCCGGATCGGCTGCCAGATGGCGGGTGACGGAGATTGGGGCATTGCAAATCCAAATCCCAAGCCCGGATTTTTAAGTTTTCTTCCCGATTGGATGTGGTCCTTCGGATATCCGCATAATGTGGAACATGCCGGAATTGCAATACCTGGTTGTACGGGCGATTACTGCACAGTGCTTAGTCCCGGCGTATATCCAACTCCGTTCTATGAAACAGTTATGGGGTTAATTATCTTTTTCGTTTTATGGTCCATGCGGAAAAAAATACATGCTCCGGGCGTTTTGTTTTGCTGGTATTTGGTTTTTAACGGAATTGAAAGATTCTCTATCGAACACATTCGTGTAAATATAAAATATCACTTCTTCGGAATAAATGCAACACAGGCCCAGCTTATTGCTCCTATGTTTTTTGTGCTTGGTGTTGTGGGAATATTTTATTTCACAAAAAAATATAAAAACCATGTCCGCGAAGTCACTTGACCTTGGAGAAATCTGCAAAGAAGTTATTGCACGCACCAATGAAGTGGGTAATTTTATTTTAAAAGAAAGGGACAAATTGAATTCTTCAGATATCCAGAAGAAAGGTTTTAATGACCTTGTTTCCTATGTGGATAGAATGTCGGAGGAGAAGTTAATTATGGGATTATTAAAAATATTGCCGGGTAGCGGAATACTTGGGGAGGAAGGCGGAGGCAATTTCAACAGCAAATATACCTGGGTGATCGATCCCCTGGACGGCACTACCAATTTTATACATCGCTTACCTTGTTTTGCCATTAGCATTGGGTTATTCGAAAATATGAAACCTGTAATGGGTGTTGTAAACGAACTCAATTTTAAAGAATGTTTCACCGCCATAAAAGGCAAGGGAGCTAAATTGAATGGCAAGAAAATAATTGTTTCTGCACAAGATAATTTAGAAGATTCATTGATTGCAACCGGCTTTCCGTACAATGATTTTGGCCTGCAAAAAGAATACATGAAATTGTTTGAGGAATTGATGAAATGTACACAAGGCTTGCGCCGTCTCGGCTCTGCTTCGGTAGATCTGTGCTACGTTGCTATGGGACGTTTTGAAGCTTTTTATGAATACGGTTTAAAGCCCTGGGATGTGGCGGGAGGTGCTTTGATAGTGCAGGAAGCGGGTGGTAAATTATCTGATTTCTCCGGGGGTGAGGATTATATTTTTGGAAAAAGTATTGTAGCAAGTAATGGGCATTTGCACAGAGCCTTTATGGAGATTGTGAAGAAGCATTTTAAGGGGAAAATGGGTAAATTGCAAATAGGACAATGACTTGAAGAATAATATTTCTCATAATCAAAATAAGGATGTATACCATAAATGAACACAAACATAGATTCGCTATTTGGACTGCCTCTGCTGCTTCAAGACAAGGAATAAAAATTAAGGGATATAAAAATGAGTTGGTTAAAAAAGCCATTGATACCATAACAATTACAATCAATGCCCAAGGAGTAACCATGCGAGATATTGCATCTAATGCTATTATTCAAAATAAGTTCTGTATGAACTTTGACGAATCCTTCATAAATGTGTGTAATAAATATATCGAATCTATAAATGGTAATTATGAATTAGAGACTGATATTTTTTTCGGGAAAGCTGCAAAGGCTGTTTCAGTATATTTTAAGACAATGGTTGTTTGTGGCGGCTATGTGGAAAGTAATTTTGGTGAAAAACTTTATCCTCCAATTGATAGGATTTTAATGGAAAGCATTTGGAAAAATAAATATGAGTTTTTTCAGGGTAACGAAGATTTAATTAATCGTTTTAAGTATGCATCAAGAAATAATGATAAAGTAAAATCATGGTCGCAATTATCACAAAACGAATATCAAGAGATTATTAAAATATTAAAAGAGGCAAATAATTCTGGTCCCCTTTGGAAAATTGAAGAGTACTGGTCTTTATAAACGTCTTCATATTTCCAAATTTTTACGTAACTTTGTAGTATGAAAGCTACTAAAAATAAAACTTTACATTTTCCTATAATTGTTGAGCAGGACGAGGACAATATATATATTGTTAGTTGTCCGGCTTTCAAGGGATGCCATTCTTATGGCAAAACCATTGAAGAAGCCCTTGACAATATCAGAGAGGTGATTGAAATGTGCATGGAAGAAGAAAAAGATGAAAATACATCCACATTGAACTCCTTTATTGGTTTCAGGGAAGTTGAAGTCCCATTAAAAAAATTAAGGGCTTAAAAATGTCTGAACATCTTCCTGTAATTTCCGGAAAAGAATTTATTAAGTTTCTTGAAAGGATTGGATTTGTTTTGGTTCGGATAAATGGTTCGCATCATAGAATGCGGCATCACGATGGACGCATTACTACGGTGCCGGTTCACCGGAATGTTGATTTGCCAAAAGGGTTGCTTAGAAAAATTATACGCGAAGATTTGAAACTTGAACAAGATGATTTTAATAAAATCTTTTCAAAGCATGGAAAGTAAATAATAAAAAATCATGCTCCTACAAATCATAAATAGTACTGTTCCAAAAGCAAATACCATCACCAGTGATATTACAGTGGTGAAGGATTGGTTTACGCCTATGCTTATTGCGGGAGCTATCATATTTGCAGGTATTGTAATCCAGCGGATCATTATTATTTATATACAACGGATTGCAAAAAAAACACATTGGAAAGGTGGTTTGGTATTAGTTAGTTCCTTACGGGGAATGATACTATTGGTCTCTATTTTGTTTGCCGTTTACTTTGGAATGGCCAAAGCCCCTGTGGATGAACAAGCAGTAATTCTTGCACATAAAATACATAAAGTGTTGCTCGTTTTTCTCATCACTTTTGTAGTTGCCAGGGTACTGACAGGCTTGCTGAAGGCATATTCCAACAGGGAAGACAGCTCGAAAAGTTCACTTTCACTGTTTAAATCCATTATTAATATATTAGTTTACACACTTGGCTTACTGGTGATGCTGGAATCCTTTGGCATTTCCATAACACCCGTACTTACCGCATTAGGAGTGGGTGGCTTAGCTGTAGCACTTGCCTTGCAGGATACTCTTTCCAACCTGTTTGCGGGAATCCAGATCACGCTTACCCGAACCATCAAACCGGGAGATTATATTCATTTAACCACAGGAGAAGAAGGAACTGTACTTGATATTACATGGAGGTCAACTACCTTGCTAACCCAATCGGACAATATGACAGTTATACCCAACTCTAAATTGGCTACTACCATTATTACAAACTATTCTCTGCCTAAAAGGAATCTTTCCATTTCAGTGCCTGTAAGTATTAGCTACGACAGTGATTTGGATATGGTGGAGCGCATAACCATAGAAATTGGCGAAACATTGATGAAAGAAAACGGCATAGAATCAAAACCTGTTTTTCGCTATAAGGAATTGGGGAACTCCTCAATTAATTTTACACTTTCAATGGATATTAATGAATTTTCGCAGCAATATATTTTGCGGCATGAATTCATTAAACGCCTATACAAGCGCTTCAAAACTGAGGGAATAGAAATACCTTATCCTGCAACAAATGTCTATTTGAAGAAGGAGAATTAAAATCCGTAGGTTGCAAAAAAGAACACCAATGCCTGTGAGGCTATCCCGATAATTAAACCCAAATATATTTCAAAAGCACCATGGGCTTTGAGTTTATAGCGGGCCAAACCAACCAATAATACAAGGGCAAGGGCAGCCATAAACCAGGGAAGAAGATGGGTTTGTGTATAACGCATCAGGCCAATAACCGTTCCCAGCAGCCCACCCACACCTACACTATGAAAACTTACTTTGGTAAATAATGAAATTATTAATGTGCTGACAATGGAAATATTTATACCTAACATAAATATTTTTAATGATTGACCGGAAGTGGGGATAGTGTGAAATGAATAATAGATCAGAATAAAACATAGAGCAGTGAAGGAGAGCAAAACACGTCTGTCATTTTCAGTAGGTTGGGTAATACTGCTGACTCTCCCCAATTTAAGAAGCATCCAAGCGAGGATTAAAGGGAGCAGATAAGTGCATAGAAAAACTACAACCAGAATTACAAACCATGGTTTATTTGAATCCAAAGGAATATAGAGATTAGGATCGCACCAAAGAACTACAAAAGTTCCAAGTGTTGGCATAAGTGCCGGATGAAAGATGTATGAAATAAAATTCCAAATACTTTTATTCATACTTTTATATTTCTTTTCGCATTCTTGCCACCGGAATACCCAGTTGTTCGCGGTATTTGGCAACTGTACGCCGGGCTACCTTATAACCGTTTTGTTCCAGCAAAGATACAAGGGCATCATCATTAACGGGTTTCTTTTTGTCTTCCGCGTTAATAATTTCATGTATCCTGTTTTTCACTTCATTAATGGAAACCTCTTCACCGCTTTCCTTTTGGAAGGATTCTGAAAAAAGCGTTTTTAATAAAAATGTTCCAAAATTAGTTTGAACATATTTGCTGCTTACAACTCTTGAAATAGTGGATATATCAAGTCCTGTTTCCTTTGCAATATCCTTTAGCAGCATTGGTTTCAGCTTACCCTCATCGCCGGATGCAAAATACTCCTGCTGATAATTTAAAATAGTTTGCATCACTCTTTGCAAAGTATCTTCCCGTTGTTTTATTGCATTTATAAAACTACCTGCCGTTTCAATTTTCGTCTTTGCAAATGAGGCCGCTTCACGCTGCATTTTATCCATTCCCTTTTTGCGTTCCGACATTTCTATATAAAGTGGACTAAGACGCAGTGTATTAGATATTCTTCCATTAATGGAAGCTTCCAGTTCGCCTTCAGAATTGGCAATTACAAAATCAGGAACCACTTGTGTTGCATTGGTTGCAGCATCAGCAAAAGCCTGGCCTGGTTTCGGATTAAGTTTAATTATTTCATTAACAGCTTCCCGTAATTTTACTTCATCTGTTTTTACAATTTCACGTAATTTATCATAATTCTTCTTTGAGAATTCTTCAAAACCCTTTTCCAGAATTTCCAACGCTAATTTGGTGGATTCATCTTTTTGCCCTTCCCTTTTAAGTTGAATTAACAAGCATTCCCGTAGATCGCGCGCGCCAACTCCGGGCGGATCGAATTCCTGTATAATTTCAAGAAGAGGCTCTAATTCCTTTTCGTCGGTAAGTATGTTTTGCTGAAAAGTAATGTCGTTGGAAATGGAATATAGATCGCGGCGCAAATAACCGTCCTCATCAATATTACCAATAATGTAATCACCAAGCATTTGCTGGCGTTCGCTCAAATGTTCCTTCAACCCCAGCTGAAAATGCAGTGAATCCTGGAAAGATGAGGTATCCGCAAAAGAAGATTCCCTGCTTTCCTGCTCAGCAGCATAATTGTCTGAAGATAATTTATAGGCAGGAACATATTCATCATTTTCTTCCATGAATTCCTCCGCATCATAATCATCATCGGCATTTCCTTTTTCAAATTCTTCATCCAAATTATCGGAAACTTCATCTTTCGGCTCGTCTAACGGTTCTGTGATATCTTCCAGGGCCGGATTATTTTCAATCTCCTCCTTTATGCGCTGCTCCATTAATGCAACCGGCAGCAACAAAAGTTTCTGCACCAAAATTTGATTGGGTGTCAGCTTTAACTGCTGCTTTAATTGCTGTGTTTGCCTGAGGTTAGCCATAGCGTAATGGGACTAAAGACGAACGAAGCTATTTAAAACTCTGCATTCTTGGGAGTGCGCGGAAAAGGTATCACATCGCGGATATTTGTCATGCCCGTAACAAACAACACGAGCCGCTCTAACCCAAGTCCAAAGCCGGAATGCTGGGCTGTTCCGAATTTGCGGAGTTCCAGATACCACCACATTTCTTTTTCGGGCAGACCCATCTCGCGGATACGTGCAAGCAATTTATCATAGTTTTCTTCCCGCTGCGAGCCACCGATAATTTCACCTACATATGGGAAAAGCACGTCCATGGCCCTGACCGTTTTACCATCATCATTTTGTTTCATATAAAATGCTTTGATGCCGCGAGGGTAATCGGTAATAATAACAGGACATTTGAAGTGTTCCACCAGGTAATTTTCGTGTTCCTTTTGCAAGTCGCTACCCCATTCTGGTTTGAACTCAAACTTTTTATTGGATGTTTTTAATACATCAATACCTTCGGTATAGGTAATCCTTTTGAAAGTCGCATCCTTCACCATATTCAGGCGGTTCAGCAATTCCTTATCGTACATATTGTTGAGGAAAACCAAATCGTCCATACAATTTTCAAGTGCATACCGCACAAGGTATTTCAGCATGTCTTCCGCCAAATCCATATTGTCGTGGATGTCGTAAAACGCCATTTCAGGCTCAATCATCCAGAATTCGGCTAAGTGGCGGGGCGTATTGGAATTCTCGGCACGGAAAGTCGGCCCGAATGTATATACCTTAGACAGAGCCATAGCAGCGGTTTCTGCTTCCAGCTGACCGGAAACGGTGAGGTTGGTTTCTTTGCCAAAAAAATCTTCGGTATAGTTTATAGAGCCATCCTCGTTTTTAGGAGGATTTTTTAAATCGAGCGTCGTAACGCGAAACATTTCTCCGGCACCTTCGGCATCCGAACCGGTTATTACAGGTGCATTCAGGTAATAAAACCCGTTATCGTTGAAATATTTATGTATACCGTAAGCCATCGCATGGCGGATGCGCATAATAGCTCCGATGGTATTAGTACGTGGGCGCAGGTGGGCTATCTCCCGCAAAAATTCAAGCGTATGGCCTTTCTTTTGCAATGGGAAGGTTTCATCAGCGAGACCGTAAATATGAATTTCTTTAGCCTGTATCTCTACTGACTGCCCTTGTGCCGGAGACTTTACCAGCGTGCCTTTTACCTGTATGCATGCACCGGTGGTAATGCTTTTCAATAACTCTTCCGGAAAGGCATCAATAGCCGCAACTGCTTGTATATTGTGTATAATGGAGCCATCATTAAGGGCAATAAAAACAACTTGCTTGCTGTCGCGCTTGGTACGCACCCAACCCTGCACGGTTACTTCCTTATCGTAATCAGTGGATTTTAAGAGTTCTTTAACGTTCGTTCTTTTCATAGGATTTTTATAGGGGTGCAAAATTAACCAAGTATTTCACTGGGATGATTTTTTAATGAGTTGTTAGTTTTGTAATTTTATAATTCCTTGCCGGTTACACGTTTGTACTGTTCTTTTATATTAAGAAGCGTATTGTTGGCAATACGCTCAACAATTTTTTGAATATCAATTTCTGTAAGTTGCTGACTATATAAATTCTTTATTATTATATTATTGTCAGTAAAATGCCTTTCCCTATTAATTGTATAATCAAAATCATCCAAATTGATTTGAAGACCTGAATAAATATCAAATAAGTTTTTAGCAGATCCTCCTTTGAAACCACGCCAACGATATTCAATGTTGATGTCTCTTGCGTTTGCAGTGGTTATAGATTCATACAATCGTTTTTCATACATTTCTTTAGTTACTGTATAAATTGCACTATCCTTCATAATGTGGATTTCAAATTCCGTGAAAAAAGAATTAAATTTTATAAGTTTTTCGTATAAAGCATGTGACAAAGGGCGAATCGATTTTTTCCAAAGATCAAAAACTAATTGAGGTGTGCGCTTGACCACCTCCACTTTTTGATTTTTAAGGGTAATCGCTATTTGCTTTAGCTCCTTTTCAAAATCCTCCGGTTCCTCAATACTTTCCCCCTTCGCAGCTTTAATCGCCAATTCCAATGACCAAATTAATTGGTCAGCCATATATTCATGAAAGGCATTTATATCTCCTGTATCGGCTTTGTTAAGTGCAGTCAGATATTTATCCTTATCGGCGGCTTTAACTATTATTGGTGGGTACTCATTTTTCATAAGTACGTAATTAACCAATAAACGTGCTACACGTCCGTTGCCATCATCAAAAGGGTGTATGCGTATAAAATCATAATGTAATTGAGAGGCTAAAACTAAAGGATGTGTTTCCTTATTATTCTTATACCATTGCATCAGTTCTGCCATTTTAAGTGGTGTTTCCAGTGGAGATGTGTACTGGAATATTTCACCTGTTTTAAGCCTTACCGAGTTGGGGTGCTCTTTATATTCACCTACTTTAATTTGCCTGCGGGTTTGCTGCCCGTCCTGAGTAATAGCCTCTTTCCAATAAGGCTTCACAAGAATAGCTTTGTTTAGCTCCCTTATATCGCTTTCGGTTAAATCCCTGGTTTTGTCTTTTGCCCAATCTTTCACCATATGTATGGCCACATCATGCGCCTTCATTTCTTCATATTCACGCAATTCATGATCGCCAGTGGTTTTATCGAAAATGAGTAGCAGCATAGTTTCGCCATAGGTAAGTGTATTACCTTCTATATGGTTGGAGTTAAAATCCCAATCAAGCCGGATTTTTTTCCACAAATTCATATCGTTCTCATGGCTCATTGGCTGCATAGCGTCCAATTCACGCTTAAGCGTATTTATATGTTTCAGTTTATCATTTAAAGCCATGATACTAAGTTTTTTTGTATTCTTTTAGAGTAAAGCACAAAGTTATTCGTTTCTCAACAAACAAGGCACTAAAATTAACCGTTTTCACGGTAGCCCGAGTTCATTTTTTAGTAAGATTCCTCACTTCGTTCGGAATGACAATTCTTTGATGTGAGGTGTAAGGGGATTGGTGGCGCGGGCGAAGCCCGCGCCACCAATCCCCTCCAAGGTCTGCCAATCCTGTCATTCCGAACGAAGTGAGGAATCGGACTGTTCCTTATTTAATCCCTTCATTTTTAAAGAAATAAAAATATTTTCAAATAAAACTTCGGAAACTAAAATAGTTTTCATAGTTTTGCGTCCTCGTTTGTAACCATGAGTACCGAAGAACAAATATTAAAGGGAGCTGAAGAACTCTTTTTCCGTTACGGAATTAAGGGAATCACGATGGATGATGTGGCAAAACACCTCTCCATGTCCAAGCGCACCATTTATGAAAAGTTCCCGCATAAGGAGGCAATTGTAGAGATATTGTTAAAGGAGCACCTGAACAAGCATCAGCACGATTGTAAGAAATACAGTAACGCTGCTGCCAATGCCATTGAAGAGATATTTATGATGCTGGCGCCGTTGAAAGAACTCTTTGCCACAATGAACCCCCGTTTATTATTCGAACTGAAAAAATTCCATCCGAAAGCATGGCAGGAGTTTGTGGAATTCAAACGGACTACTTTATTGGAAAGCATGATTGCCAATATGAAACGGGGCATTAAGGAAGGTTTGTACCGTGATGATATAGATATAAATGTATTGGCCATTTTAAGGATTGAAGAGGTAGAAATAGCCTGGAACCAGGAAATATATCCATCTAAGAATTTTGACCTTGCCAAGGTGCATATATGTTTGCTGGAACATTTTCTTTTTGGAATTACCAATATTAAAGGCCACCAGATGGCAGAAAAACTTAAGAAAAACTTAACCGAATTGATATGATAAGAATAAAAACAAGCTTGTTAGTCGTTCTCCTCCTTATAGTGGTGCAAGTATTTGCACAACAAAAACCTGACAGCATCTTTCACCTCTCTTTACAACAAAGTGTGGATTATGCATTGAGCAATCAACCTAATGTAAAATATGCCAAGTATGAG
>DATHNK010000247.1:0-2829 GCA_035486075.1 Bacteroidia bacterium | reverse complement strand
TTTTAAGGCGCCGTCCATTTCAAGCCTGAAATCGTAATGCAGATGAGAAGCTTTGTGTCGTTGAACAACAAATGCAAGTTGCCCTTTTGCATTAACAGCCTTTCCTTTAGGTTCCTGTGTTTTCTTAAAATTTCTTTTTTTATTATAGAGGGTAAGCGACATTAGGATGCTTTTTTATGCTTCGTATTCAAGCTTTCCTTCAATTGTGCCATCAAATCTTTTGCCTTGCTGTGAACGACCTTCATTTCCGGGCCTTTAATCTTTTGACCTTTGGATTTAGCTTTAATCAGTTTCAAAAGTTCCGCAGTGTATGTATCCTTATGTGCTGAAATATCAAACTTTGAAGATAATTGATTAATTAAACTAACAGCCATTTGAAGTTCCGCTGGCTTCACCTCTTTCTTTCCCGGTAATGTTAGTTCGGCGGTTTCTCTAATTTCTTCTTTAAACCGAATGCGATTAAGTACAATAACATTCTCAGTAGGTTTTAGAATGGCAAGACTTTCTTTATTTCGCATAACAAATGATGCTATCCCTACCTTATGTGTTTTCAAAAGAGCTTCCCTAAGTAATGCGTATGCTCTCATTCCGTTTTTCTCGGGTGCCAAATAATAGGGTGTTTCGTAATAAATACTGTTTACCTCGTCCTCATCCACAAAATTTGACAGTTCTATCATCTTTGATTTTTTGCTGTTTGCCATTTCAAAATCCTGAGGTGAAAGTACTACATATCTGTCTTTATATTTATAGCCCTTCACAATATTTTCCCATTTCACTTCCTTACCTGTCTTTTCATTTACACGGTGAAATTTTATATTTGAAAGGTCGCTCTTATCGAGCATATCCAAATCTAATTCGCTGGCGTGTGTTGCGCTAAATAAGGATACCGGAATATTAACCAGTCCAAATCCTATTGCTCCTGACCAAAGTGGTTTCATGATTTTTTATTTTCAGTTCCTACTATCCCCTAAAACGGAGAGACCATGCAGTTTTATTTAAAAAGCATAGCCTCTCCAAAACACACAAACTATAAACCTGTTTTGAAAACAGATAATGTTTGTTATTGAGCACTTTTAGGCGGAGGGACTTTCGCACCTGCCTTCCTGGCTTCACTTAAGCCAATAGCAATTGCTTGTTTTCGGCTTTTAACTTTCCCCCCACTACCGGATTTAAGTTCTCCGTGTTTATATTCATCCATTACTTTCTTAACTTTTTCCTGTGACTTTTTTGAGTACTTAGCCATGACTTTGAATTTTAAAGTTAGTAATTAATCACCTTTAACACTCACATTCGGACTATCATCTACTTTAATTTGGATGGATGAGAGATTATCAGATTTAAATTCTCCGTTGGCATTTCCATTTTTTGTATTGATAACAACCGAGCCTTTTATTTTTACCAGATTTCCATTTCCATCGCATTTGAATTTTGAGATAGTTAAATCAATATTCTCCTTTTTCCACATAGTTGCAACGCTATCCAAATGATTCTTTGTGGTATTTGGAGTGATTATGAGTGACCAACTATGAGAAGTTTCCGAGTTTGCTGCATTAGTGTTCCTTTTAGCTGTTGCGCTATCGCTTGTTGTTGCAGTTTTGGTATTTGTTGCAGTAGAATCAATTTTTCCTCCAACTGCCGATACATTGTTTCCTTGTGAATCACTGTTATGGCAGGAAGATACAAGTAATAAAAATGCAACTGTTATTACGGGAAAGAATTTTAAATTGATTGATTTCATCTTGAATGTGTTTTAATGATTATAACTCATGGTGAACCTCCACAGCATTATTAGCCCTCCAGGATTTCTCTATATGTTCTGCATCTTCTTTGCTTTTAGGATGAATGCCTAAAACAATATGCCCTTTTTTCACCGCGGATTCATATATCCTTGAGCGTGCCTCAGGGATTCCTGCACCAACTAAAGCACCAATAATACCTCCGGTAATACTGCCTGCGCCTGCACCGGCAATTCCAGCCGCGAGAGGACCTGCTATTACCAGTCCGAGGCCGGGAACAACCAAGCTTGTTCCAATTGCTGCAATTACACCGGCAGCTGCACCAATTGTGCCGCCAATAGCAGAACCTTTTCCGGCTCCTTCTGCAGCCTTAGTCCCGAGTACTGTCTCTTTCACATATCCCGAATTAAATTTCTTGCGTGTTTCATCCGACATGATAAGACTGACATCATCTTTTGTATAACCGCGTTCCGAAACTGTATTATAAGCTTTTTCAGCGCTATCATGATCAGCGAACGTTCCGGTCAGCAAATAACGGTCTGTTTTCATATTATCAGACATTTCTTTTTGAGTTGTTTCCATAATAATAGGTTTTTAGGAATTTATTTTATTTAGTTTTTTGATATTAAGCCCTGTCACGCATAGACTTAATCTTATCGTGCGCTTTTTGTAATTCTATTTGTTGTTTTCTAACAACAACCAAGGTTTCATGATTCAATTCTTCAGGATGTTCAAGAATTTCATCGTATGTTTTTTTAGCTTCATCTTCACCAAATTCGCAAGATGCCAAAATTCCTTTACGGTCCTTACCCTCCAATGCCGCTTTCATATCCATAAATACGCGGTATAATTTTCCTGAAGTTTTTGTTTCATCCTCGTCGGGAGAATATTTATAATCAGGCATAATGTCCCGCAGCTCTTCACTAAATTGATTACTTTGGGCGCTGTAGCTTTGAAATAATGCTTTCAGGTCCATATCCTTTGTTTCTTCTGCGGCAGTTTTATAGCCCTCATATCTATCATTGTTAATAATAATGAGTTCTTTTAAATTCTTGCTCGTTTTCTCTGTGATTGTTTCCATTGTTTTTAGTTT
>DATHNK010000246.1:0-4356 GCA_035486075.1 Bacteroidia bacterium | reverse complement strand
TTTTAAGTATAGGGAAATTGGAACTTGGATTGGAAAAATATAGTGACGCAAAAGCACACCTGGAGTATTTTCTGCAAACAGGAAAAGGCGATGACCAGATGCGCTGGGAAGCAGAACAAACATTAGCTGACTGTAGCTTTGCCATTGAGGCAAAAAAACATCCGGTTCCATTCAACCCTTTAAATATGGGGCCTGCCATCAATACTAAAATGAGTGAATATTTCCCTACTATGACAGTAGATGGAAGTTTGCTGATATTTACACGCCGGCTGTTTACGCCGGAAACCCCCGGGCCGGAAGGTGATTACCAGGAAGATTTTTATGTGTCGTATAAAGTTGACGGGGAATGGACAAAAGCAAGGAATGCAGGCCCTCAGTTAAACACAGAATATAATGAAGGAGCATCTACCATTTCGGCTGATGGCAATCTGCTTATTTTTACTTCTGACCGTGATGGGGGCTATGGCAGTTGCGACCTTTATTACGCTTTCCGCATAGGCGATAACTGGACAACGGCACGAAATATGGGGCCGCCTATCAATACACGTAATTGGGAAACCCAGCCTTGTCTTTCTTCCGACGGAAGGACACTCTACTTTATAAGAGGTATAGAAGTGAGGCACCAAACCAAGGAACAGCATATCTATATGTCCACATTGAATGATTCAAGTTATTGGAGCGTACCTGTAAAACTAAGTGATACCATAAACTCGCTGGGGAGAGAAGAATCTCCCTTTATTGCTGCCGATAATCAAACACTTTATTTCTGTTCCGACGGGCATCCGGGCATGGGTGGAACCGATATATTTATGTCACGCAGATTGCCAAACGGCCGTTGGAACATACCGGTGAATTTGGGTTATCCTATTAATACATCGAAAGATGAAACAGGCATTTCCATTGACCCTAACGGCAAATTCGCCTATTTCTCATCAGACAGGCAAGGAGGTTACGGAGAACAGGACATTTATTCTTTCCCGCTGGTAGATTCCCTGCGGCCACAACCTATCACCTATTTAAAAGGAAAAGTGTTTGATGCTAAAACAAAAGCCCCGTTGATCGCTTACTTCACACTGATTGACCTCACTACCGGAAAAGTAATTTCTGAATCTACTTCCAAGCCCGATGATGGAACATTTCTTGTCTGCTTACCGGTGAACAAAAACTATGCGCTGAATGTAAGTAAGAAAGGATACCTATTCTATTCGGAGAATTTTTCGCTTAAGGATATTAATGCCACCTACGAACATCCCTTTGTAAAAGATGTACCTCTGCAACCTATTGATACAGGCGCTTCCATAGTTTTGAAAAACATATTTTTCGAAACCAACAAATACGATTTAAAACCTGAATCGGAAGCGGAACTGAATAAGCTCGTTTCCTTTTTAAAGAACAACCCTACCATTAAAATTCAGCTTAGCGGACATACCGATAATCAGGGTACGCCACAAAGTAATATCACGCTCTCTGAAAACAGGGCTAAGGCTGTCTACGAATATCTTATCGCCCATACCATTGATGCTTCCAGGCTAACTTACAAAGGCTACGGGCAAACAGTGCCCATCGCTACCAACGACACTCCTGAAGGAAGGCAGCTAAATAGGAGAACGGAAATGAAGATTACCGGAAAGTAGGCCCGAGCCGGGCTGGCAAATAATCTGAGTAATTATATATTTTATTAGAGTTTATTTAGCATAGACCCCATATATTGTGACTGACAATTCTCATGTCACTTTCCTTAAAATCTCATCCTTTAAAATGACACTTATCAGACGAATCCGCGAACCGGTAATATAGTTTTGCGGTACATAAAAACATCGTTAAATGTTAAGTAAAATAACTCATTTTATCCGGTATGGCGTTTTGGGGGCACTGGCTGGAGGTACGCTGAAGATCATTGGCAATTGGGAGAATCCGGACTTTCCTCTAATACCATTGCTTGTTTGGGGTGCGGTAGGTGCAGTAGTTGGAATACTCTATTCCATGATGATTGAAAAGTGGTTCAACGAAACCTACCACGATTAATATCCTACCGGATTTCCACTTTTTTATTATTTAACACTTATCTTTGTAAGTGTTAAATAACGCTTCATGAAAAAATATTCCTTTTTAAACAGAACGCATATTAAGTTCGGTTTCATCCTGCTCTTCACGTTGAGTTCTTCGCTCTTCATCCCGCAGAATTGCGAAGCACAATACACCGACCTTTACAATTTCACCAGTGCCGGAGGTCAGACTCCTTATGGAAATGTAACACTTATCGGGAACACTCTATATGGTATGACCTGCTATGGCGGCGGTTACGGTTATGGAAATATATTCTCTGTACATACCGATGGCACCGGGTTCCGTGACCTTTTCGATTTTAATGGAACGAATGGAGCAAACCCTTCCGGCTCCTTAACGCTTTTGGGTGGTAAATTTTATGGCATGACATACGGAGGAGGCGTGCATACCTGGGGAGCCATTTTCTCTATTGATACCAATGGTACCGGATTCCAGGACCTGTTCAGTTTTTACATCTCAAATTATGCCGAGGGCGGAACACCTTATGGCTCGCTGACTCTTGCCGGGAAAAAGTTTTACGGAATGGCACGTGCGGGTGGTAATGGCGGCTATGGTGTTCTTTTTTCATTTGATACCAACGGAACGAATTATAAACTTGTTTACAATTTTGGCGGCCCGAACGGATCGCACCCGCATGGAGATGTAATATGCAACAATGGTGTACTATATGGAATGACAGAAGAAGGCGGAGCGCACCAGGACGGAATTGTTTTCTCCGTTGATACCGATGGCACAAACTTCAAAGACCTGTTGGATTTTAATGATACCAATGGTCAAATACCCTATGGAGATTTAATCCTTATCAGAAACAAACTTTACGGGATGACCCTGCAGGGAGGGGCATCGCTTATTTACGGGCTTATTTTTTCGATAAATACAGATGGTACTGGATATAAGGACATGCTCGATTTCACCAACGCTAACGGGGCCGCGCCCAATGGTTCATTGGTGCTTTCAGGCAATTTGCTTTATGGCACTGCCAGCGAGGGTTTATATGGCGTTATTTTCACTATTGATACAAGTGGAAACAACTATACCATCATTCACCATTTTAATGATACACTGGGTGAATATCCGGAGAACTCTTTAACCCAATCGGGAAGCATTTTCTATGGAACTGCATTGGGCGGCGGCACATTTGATCATGGTATTATTTTTAAATTTGATACAAACAATATCAGTACTTCCATTAATAAAATTGCGGGGGCATCAGGTTCTGTAGATGTTTATCCTAATCCATCAAACGGAATTTTCACTGTTGCGCTCAGTCATGCTGAACTTGTTTCAGCATCCCAAACAACTGTGGTAATTTATGATGTACTCGGGGAGAAAGTGTATTCACAATTCCTAATTCGTAATTCTCAATTCGTAATTGATTTGAGCAATCAGCCTAGCGGAATATATCTATACCGTGTTTCAAAAAACGACGGAACACTGCTTGGAGAAGGTAAACTGGTGATTCAAAAATAAAGCCCCTGCTTAATTACGGAATACTTATATTTGTATTCGATAGTTCATTTAAAAATGAAATATGGAAACGAATACTGAATTTTCAAACATTGCAAGCCTCATAGGAGAGCCTGCACGGGCAACCATGCTTTGGAGCCTTTCCGACGGAAGGGCTTATACGGCGACTGAACTGGCTATTGTATCGGGCATATCAGCACAATCTGCCAGCAACCATTTAAACAAGCTGGTGGAAGCCGACCTGTTAAAAGTGGAGAAACAGGGCAAACACCGCTATTACAGGGTTGCAAAACCAGAGGTGGCGCAAGTTATAGAATCGCTGGCAAATTTAATTCCGGATAAAAAAACGATCAGCAAAAAAAATAATTATAAAAATGGAGAGATACAATATTGCCGCACTTGTTACGACCACCTGGCGGGAAAAATTGCTGTAGATCTGACCGGGTCATTGCTGAAACAAAAAATATTGATACTGAAAGAAAAAGAATTTTTGCTCAGCGCCAAAGGTGAAAAATGGTTTGGAAAATTAGGTATTGATGTAAACAATCTTGAAAGAACCAAGCGCCATTTCGCAAAGCCCTGCCTCGATTGGACAGAACGAAAATATCATTTGGCGGGCTCACTGGGGGCCGCGCTACTAAAGCAACTACAAAAATTGAAATGGGTCAGTACAAAAGCCAATTCACGCATTGTATTGCTGACGAAAAAAGGCGAAAATGAATTACGTAAACTCAAGTTAGGCTAACCCCAAACCACACACATATTGATTGCCTGTCGGGCATCCGACCGGGCCTCCGACTAGCCGTTCATGGTGAGCATGAA
>DATHNK010000245.1:0-3192 GCA_035486075.1 Bacteroidia bacterium | reverse complement strand
ATTGCAGCTAATATTTCACGGAAAGTTCTCTCAGCTCCATAGGTGCGGTCATCCAAAATATTAGAACTTATGCGATAAAGGATCTCACCCAGAAGAATACCATCAACAGTAGTGGCAATTAAACTATTTTTTTCCGGTGGTATATTTTCTCCGAATATTTTCCATTCATAGCTGCCAATTAATGCAAAAGGAGCCGAGGCCCAAAAATTATATCCGTTGGCACGGGCGTCGTTATAATAAAAATTGCCGAATATAGGATGCCCCAGAAAGTCATTCCCAAACCGGGTTTGATCCCAAACCCAACCGGGCCCCCACGGAGGGCCTGCATTTAAATTTGCTTTCCATGAAGTCATTCCCACCTGCGCCCAGCCATATTTCAGAATCTTACTATCCACCAAACTTAAAGCTGCATTATCACCGATGCCCTCTACAAAAGGAATCCAAAGCGCGTATTTTTTGTTATAAGCTGAATCATCTTTAAGCAAGTCTCCATATTTGTCTTGAACCACAGTGTCAACTTTTGCTGATTTCTTTGGCTGGTTGCCGATCGAATCGGGCTTAATAGAATCGGAATGCTCTTTTATTTTAGTTGCCTTTATTTCCTTTAATTGAGTTTTTACGTCTCCTTTATTCGGATTAATGGTATCCTGTTTCGGGATGTGCTTTGTCGTATCAGGAGGTACAACATTTTGTCCGAATAAAACCGCTGGAATAAAGCAGAGCAGCGTAATAATATATTTTATTTTCATATATCAATCTATTTTTCTACCATCAATAATTCGTAATAATATAGCAATCACCGCCAGTACAAGAAGAACGTGAATTAGCCATCCAACACCATATCCCCAATATCCTATTGCCCATAATATTATAAGCACTGCAGCTATTAAGTAAAGTAAGTTTCCCATAAATTCAATATTTTATTGTATTAGAAAATTTCGTATCGGGCAATGTCCAGCATACATCTAAACCCGTTGCACCAGGCATACTAAGCAATCCCAATGTTATCCCCTTGCATTTAAATTTGTGTACCTGAGGCAGAATAACACCTACCGCGGCCCCCAAAGAGAGGCCAACCAAAACATCTGAAGGAAAATGGGCAAGCGCCCTTATGCGCAGGTATCCCATCGCGAGCGGTGGAAGTAATGCTGCCGTATATATAAGGTATTTATCACCACCCATATCCGGATGATAATCGCAATATACTTTAGCCATAAAAAATGAGGTATATGCAACTGAAGCAGTATGGCCGCTATAAGCGGAATTGCGGTTATTCCCGGTTGTCCGGTCGGACATCGGAAGATTAGTATAGTAGGTAATAGGTCGGTACCTATCCTGAAAAGTGGGCCCGAACCAACTGTAATTATACAAAGTAAATGTAATAACATGCCCTTCACAATACATAAAAAGAAGATCCAGCCAGTCTTTCCTTATTTTTTTATTAAAACCCAATAATGCCGGAACCACCGTAAACATTGGAATTTGAGAATAATCAGAAATTTCACTAAACAGGAGATAGTTACTTGTGCTTTGATGTAAGCCCCATTGGTCTAGTTGATTTAGGATTCCCGGATTTAATGCTGTTATTTCAGCAGGTGTGATGTCTTCTTTTCCTTTGATCCTGCCAATTGCAGGGTAGTCACTCGCGAGGCCACCGGCTATTATTATACTTCCGCTCACATAGCTTACGTGATAAATTTTTGGCCTTGGAATGGAATCATACGATTGACAAAATATTCCATTTGAAAAAATCAGGTTAAAAAAAAGCAGGGAACTAATTTTAACTATGCCCAATATATTTAGGTTATCCGATTTTTGCGACATACTTTTACTATTTAGTTATTCATTAATCCCCTGGTCAATCTGTTTACGGTGCCTATTTTAAACAGGGTTTCTTCCCTGTATAATTCTGATCAGGATTGCAATTAATGCAAGGACAAGTAATATGTGAATAAGGTATCCTGCGCTATAAGCGAAGAAACCAACCGCCCAACATATTACTAAAATAACGGCTATTACATACAATAAACTGCTCATGGTTTTTTGTTTTTAATTGTTTTTAATTTTATTTGATAATATCAAAAGTACTATTGAATAATAACGATTTTTTAACTTTTCGGTAAACTATTATTATCAATCGTTTAAGATGATTGTTGGAGTGATTAATTTGAAAATGGGCAATTAAGTTGCGGGCAGAAATAATAATGTATGGGAATGCCGTAAAGTGTAAATCCTTATAAATAAAGACTACCGGATATCTTAACAGCCAAAAAGTAGCGTTTAACTACAAGAATGCCCTGTTCACCGAATAATAAAAATCAGGAAAATCAAAGCTTGCTATATTGCAGTATAGATTTCAAAGTATCCGGAAAGAAATGTACTTAGTTATTAATGTAAACCCCTAAAAATTCCTTCCCATGAATTGTATTATAATAGATGATGACGAGGCCTGCCGCACAGTACTTGAGCAAATGATAGGTCAAACCGATCCGCTTAAACATGTTGGCTCGTATGAAAACGGCATACAGGCAATAAACGCATTAAAAAACAATGATACCCATTTGGTTTTTCTGGATGTGGAAATGCCGGAAATGAATGGAATTGATATGTTGGCCGAACTCGAAATAAAGCCACTCGTTATACTCACTACCTCTCATAAAGAATATGCGCTCGACGCTTACGAACATGAAGTTGTAGACTACCTGGTGAAGCCGGTAACGTTGCCCCGTTTTTTAAAGGCAGTTTCAAAGGCGGAACGGCAATTTGAAAATTTATTTATGGGAAGTATTTCTAATGACAGGAATTACTTCTTTATAAGGAAAGATACAGTAATTCATAAAGTACCGATAGCTGATGTATTATGGGTGGAAGCTATGGGCGATTATGTTACGATCAATACAAAAAATAAGAAAATCATTCTTCACTCAACCCTGAGGACCATTGAAAGTAAACTTCCAAAAGATAAATTCATCAGGGTTCATCGCTCCTATATTGTTCAAATTGAAAATATAAAAACGGTGGAAGGTAACACCATATTTATCGATGATACATTCGTACCCCTTGGTACCGTATATAAAGATAGTTTCCTTAAACGACTTGGTTTCCTGGGATAACGGGGCAAAAAGAGTTCTTACCGCAGTATATTGGAGTTTTGTAGGCTTTTTTCTTAATTTTACCATTATAAACTTAAAC
>DATHNK010000244.1:0-6468 GCA_035486075.1 Bacteroidia bacterium | reverse complement strand
AGCGGCGTTGAAGTTGACATAAAATAATCAGAGTAATCACAGGAATCATTTAATCATAGTACAATGTCAGGATTGATAGGTAGAAAAATTGGAATGACCCGCTTAGCGGACGAAGCAGGCAACTTTATTGCTTGCACCGTTATTCAGGCAGGTCCTTGTGTAGTTACACAGGTTAAAACCCAGGAAATAGATGGTTACACCGCTATTCAACTTGGTTTTGAAGAAGCTACAGACAAGCATACCCCAAAGGCGGAACAAGGCCACTTTAAGAAAGCCGGTACCACCAATAAGAAAAGGGTTATGGAATTCAGAGGCTTTGAAAAGGAATTGAAAGCAGGTGAAGTTGTGGATGTTACCATCTTTAACGAAGGAGACTTTGTAGATGTGGCAGGAACTTCAAAAGGCGAAGGTTTTCAGGGTGTGGTAAAAAGATGGGGTTTCAGCGGGGTTGGTTCGCGTACACACGGTCAGCATGACCGTCAGCGTGCGCCGGGTTCTGCAGGTGCTTCTTCATTCCCATCACGTGTATGGCCAGGCAAGAAACAAGCAGGACGTACAGGTGGAGTTAGAGCAAAAGCGCAAAACCTTGCTATCTTTAAGATCCTTCCTGAAAAGAATGTATTGTTGATAAAGGGTTCTATTCCCGGATACAATGGCTCATACGTTGTTGTAGAAAGATAATTACGAATTAAGAACGGCAAAGCCCTAATGAGTTCAAAAAGAAAAAACTGAAGAACACGAATAATTACGAAATATGGAACTGAATATTATAAATACACAAGGCAAAGAAACTGGCAAAAAAGCCAAGTTGAACGATGAGGTTTTTGCCATTACTCCGAATGACCACGCTATTTACCTTGATGTAAAGCAAATCCAGGCAAACGGACGCCAGGGAACTCACCAGGTTAAAGAACGCGGAGAATTTGCCGGTAGTACTAAAAAGTTGAAAAGACAAAAAGGTACAGGCGGTGCACGTTCCGGTAGTATTAAGAATCCCACCTATGGTAATGGCCGTGCACACGGACCACGCCCAAGGGACTATGGTTTCAAACTTAATATTAAGTTGAAGAGATTGGCTCGTAAGTCAGCTCTTTCGCAAAAAGCATTGGATAAGAAGATCACCGTTATTGAAGATTTTACTTTCGATGCTCCAAAGACAAAAAATTGTCTTGAATTTCTTCAAAACATGACTTTCGATACACGCAAAGTATTGCTGGTATTGGGAAGTGTAGATAAGAACATTATCCTTTCTTCAAGGAACCTGCAAGATTTTAAAGTAACACAGGCAACTGACCTGAATACCTTTGATATTCTCAATTGCACCCAACTTATCCTTTCAGAAAAATCTATACCGGTAATCGAAACCGTTTTAAACGCACAATAAGCCATGAGTATAATAGTAAAGCCTCTGTTAACAGAGAAAATGACCAAGCAAGCAGAAAAGTTTAACCGCTATGGGTTTGCTGTGGACATCAAAGCCAACAAGATCCAGATAAAGGAGGCTGTTGAAAAGATGTATAACGTAACTGTAACCAATATCCGCACTATGAATACTGCCGGTAAAGTAAAGAGCCGTATGAAACGCAGTGGGATTCAACGCTCCAGGGTTGGTAAATTCAAAAAGGCGTTAATAGAATTGAAACAAGGAGACGCAATCGATTTTTACAGCAACATTTAGTCGGAGCCCGACTGGCAATAAACAGAATATTGATTTTAAATATATAACAGAATGTCATTAAAGAAAACCAGACCACTTACACCGTCACAACGTTATCAGTTAACTGATAGTTTTGAAGACGTTACGGCAAGCAAGCCGGAAAAGAGTTTGCTGCGCCCGATGCGTAATAAAGGCGGACGTAACAATACCGGTAAAATGACCATGCGCTACATTGGCGGTGGTCACAAACACAGATACAGGGAAATCGATTTCAAGAGAGATAAGCATGGCATTCCATGTGTTGTAAAAACTATTGAGTACGATCCGATCCGTACAGCGCGTATTGCTCTATTGCATTATGCTGACGGAGAAAAACGTTATATCATTGCACCACACGGATTAAAAGTGGGCAGCAAATTATTATCAGGCAAAGGAGTAGTTCCAAACGTAGGCAATGCCCTTAAATTAGGTGAAATGCCATTAGGAACAACCGTCCACAATATTGAATTACGTCCCGGACAAGGTGCAAAGCTGGCTCGTGCAGCCGGTACTTATGCCAATTTAAATGCCCGCGACGGAAACTATGTAATTTTAAAGATGCCTTCCGGAGAAACCCGTATGGTGCTTGCAGCTTGTATGGCAACCGTTGGTTCCGTATCAAACCCTGACCATAGTTTGGAAGTACATGGAAAAGCAGGCCGCAGACGTTGGTTAGGCCGTCGTCCTCGTAACCGTGGTGTAACTATGAACCCAGTAGATCACCCAATGGGTGGTGGAGAAGGAAAGGCTTCAGGAGGTCACCCACGCTCCAGGAGAGGTATCCCGGCGAAAGGTTACAAAACCCGCAATCCTAAGAAGAGCACCAGTAAGTACATCCTTGAAAGAAGAAAAAAATAAAATAAACAGTATACAGCATGGCACGTTCAATTAAAAAAGGACCTTTTATAGACTTCAAACTGGAAGAAAAAGTTACCGCGATGAATAAAGCAGGTAAGAAAGGTGTAATTAAAACCTGGTCTCGCAGAAGCACTATTTCTCCGGAGTTTGTTGGGAATACATTTGCAGTTCATAACGGACACAAGTTCATTCCGATCTATTGCAGCGAAAATATGGTAGGTCATAAATTAGGTGAATTTGCACCAACACGTACATACAGAGGTCATGCAGGCCACCGTAAAGCGGATGCATCACCAGCCGGATCCAACTAAAAGAATATAACACAGAATAAAAAATGGGCTCAAGAAAACAAAATACAGCTAGTGCAAGGAAAGAAGCAATGAAAACCACCTATGTGGCCATGCTTAAGAATTGCCCTACCTCACCCCGCAAGATGAACCTTGTGGCTGAATTGATACGTGGAGAAGATGTTTACAAAGCATTAAACATTCTTCGTTTCAGCACTAAACATGCTGCCAAGAAAATGGAAAAACTGCTTCGTTCGGCAATCGCAAATTTCGAAGCGAAATCAGGCGAAAGAGCGGAAGATGCAGGATTATATGTAAGCGAATGCAGAGTTGACGGAGCGCCTATTTTGAAGCGTTTTCGTCCGGCCCCTCAAGGCCGTGCTTACCGTATCCGCAAGCGTTCAAACCATATAATTCTCCAGGTAAACAAGAGAATGGAAACCGGAGCTAATGCAGCCGTTGCCGAAGGAGAAGAAATGCTGGAAGAACCACAAGTAGAAGAGGCAGAAGTAGTAGAGACAACAACAACCGAAGAATAATATTATAACCAACCAATAAACATGGGACAAAAAGTAAACCCTATAGGAATTCGCCTCGGAATCATCAAAGGATGGGATTCTAACTGGTACGGCGGACGCCACTACGCAGAAAAGCTGGTGGAAGACGAACAGATTCGCAACTACCTGCTTGCACGTCTTCCTAAAGGGGCCATTTCTCGCATTATCATTGAGAGAACATTAAAACTCATTACCGTTACTATCAACACTTCACGCCCTGGTATCATTATTGGTAAAGGTGGTAAGGAAGTTGACAAATTACGTGAAGAGTTAAAGAAGATCACCAAGAAGGAAATTCAAATAAACATATTTGAAATTAAACGTCCGGAACTGGATGCCCGTTTGGTAGGAGAAGGTATTGCCCGCCAGATCGAAGGCCGTATTTTCTACAAAAGAGCAGTTAAAACTGCTGTTTCCACTACCGTTCGTATGGGAGCAGACGGAATAAAGATCCGCGTATCCGGCCGTATTGAAGGTGCTGATATTGCCCGTTCAGAAACATTTAAAGAAGGACGTACCCCCCTGCACACTTTCCGTGCTGATATTGACTATGCTGTGTGCGAAGCGCATACTACCTATGGCCGTATTGGTATTAAAGTGTGGATCTGCCGTGGCGAAATATATGGAAAACGTGATCTTTCTCCTAACATCGGTATGATGAAGGAAAAGAAAAACCTGAAATTTAATGCAGGCGGCGGCGACGACAGAAGAGAGAGAGGCGGCAGAGGTGGCGACAGAAGAGATAACAGAGGCGGCGGCGACAGAGGTGGAAGAGGCAGAGGAGAAAGAACAAAAGCCTAATTAGTTAAAAGTTCATAAAGTTTATAAAGTAATATGTTACAACCAAAGAAAACAAAGTTCCGTAAAATGCACAAGATGCCACCTAAGGGTAATACCAAAAGGGGCGATCAGTTGGCATTCGGTTCATTCGGATTAAAAGCGCTGCAAGGTGCATGGATAACGGACAGGCAGATTGAAGCAGCCCGTGTTGCTTTAACCCGCCATATGCAACGTAAAGGCCAGGCATGGATTCGCATATTTCCTGACAAGCCTATTACCCGCAAACCTGCAGAGGTGCGTATGGGTAAAGGAAAAGGAGCTCCTGAATTCTGGTCAGCGGTAGTGAAACCGGGCAGGATCCTGTTCGAAATTGAAGGGATACCAATGGCAGAAGCGCAAGCTGCATTCCGTCTTGCAGGACATAAACTTCCTATTACCACCAAGTTTGTGGTAAGACGCGAGTACGTTGAAGCAGCAGCAGAATAATATTTTATAAAAGCAAAATCATGGCAAAAGATAAAGATCCGGGAATAAAGCCGCTTAACGATAAGGAGTTGGCTGAAAGATTGAAAGAGGAACAGGCTCTTCAAACCAAGTTGAAAATTCAACATGCTGTTTCCACTATTGAAAACCCTGCAAGAATTACTGCACAAAGGAAACTGATTGCACAAATTCTTACTGAACAAAAAGAAAGAAGTATTAAAGCAGCAACCGCTGCTAAATAAGTCGGAGCCCCGACTCGCAATAAAAAAAGAAAATGACACAAACAGAAACAGCAACCACCACAGAAACCCGCAAACTCCGCAAGGAAAAAACAGGTTTGGTAACCAGCGACAAAATGGAAAAAACCATTGTCGTTAGTGTTGAAAGAAGGATCAAGCACCCGAAATATGGCAAGTTCATTAAAAGAACTTCAAAATTCTTTGCTCACGATGAAAAGAATGAAGCGCATACAGGTGACCTGGTTTTAATAGGAGAAACCCGCCCGCTCAGCAAAAATAAATGCTGGAGATTGGTAAAGGTGGTTGAAAAAGCCAAGTAATCTCAAATTGAAAATTGAGCGTTGTAAGTTGAAAATGACAGTATTAATTTATAGAAAATGATAACACAAGAGTCCAGATTAGTAGTAGCCGATAACAGTGGAGCCAAAGAAGCCCTTTGTATTCGTGTATTGGGTAACAGCAATATGAGATATGCCCGTATTGGCGATAAAATTGTAATTTCGGTGAAAGATGCAATTCCAACCGGCGGCATTAAGAAAGGCACTGTATCAAAGGCTGTTGTGGTAAGAACAAAAAGAGCTATCAAGCGTGCAGACGGTTCCTTCATTCGTTTTGATGATAATGCAGTTGTATTACTGAATGATGCGGATGAATTAAGAGGAACCCGTATTTTCGGGCCTGTTGCCAGGGAATTGCGTGAAAAGCAATTTATGAAGATCATATCATTAGCCCCGGAAGTACTTTAAAGAAAAGCAAGAGACCAAACCAAAAAAAGATTAAATTCGCAACCCCAATTTTGAAGGGCATTATGACAAAAATAAAGTTAAAGAAAGGTGATTTAGTGAAGGTAGTAGCCGGAAACTCCCGCGGGAGAGAAGGTAAGATACTGGATATTGACACCGATAAGTACAGGGCATTCGTAGAGGGTGTTAACATTGTACATAAACATACCAAACCCAATCAGAAGACCCCGAAAGGCGGAATTGTGAAAAAAGAAGCATCTGTGCATCTTTCCAACCTGATGTTACTGGATCCAAGCGGAGGAGCTGCCACCCGTATCGGAAGGGCAATTGATGAAAAGACAGGCAGACTGGTTAGAATTTCAAAAAAATCTGGCCAAGCCATTAAATAATTAAACAAGAAATGAGCAAGACCAAAGTATATCAAGCAAGATTAAAAGAACAGTATCTGAAGCAAGTAGTACCTGCTATGCAAAAGCAGTTTAACTATTCCAGCAGCATGCAAGTGCCTAAGCTGAAAAAGATTTGCCTGAACCAGGGTATCGGAATAGCCGTATCAGACAGGAAACTGGGCGAAGGTGCAGTGGTTGAAATGACAACTATTGCCGGACAAAAGGCCGTTACAGCTAAATCGCGTAAGGATATTGCAAACTTTAAATTGCGTAAAGGTGTAGCAGTAGGAGTAAGGGTTACCCTCCGCGGTAACAAAATGTACGAGTTTCTCGACAGGCTTATTTCTGCAGCATTGCCACGTATCCGTGACTTTAAAGGAATTGACCGCAAAGGATTTGACGGGCATGGAAACTATACCCTTGGAATTACTGAACA